>JADLHG010000007.1 GCA_020848905.1 Deltaproteobacteria bacterium | reverse complement strand
GGGGCCTACGGGGCCTTCTGCGTCACCAACTTCTGGGAGCACTTCTCGGCCGAGAAGGAGCTGGCCCAGGCAGGCGCGCAGGCCGAGGCCGCCAAGGCGGAGAACGTCTCGCACGTCATCTGGTCGACGCTCGAGGACACGCGGCGCTGGGTCCCGACGAGCGACGCGCGGATGCCGACGCTCCAGGGCAAGTACAAGGTGCCGCACTTCGACGGCAAGGGCGAGGCGGACCGCCTCTTCGCCGGGCTCGGCGTGCCCACCACCTTCCTCGCCACGTCCTTCTACTGGGACAACCTGATCCACTTCGGCATGGGGCCGAAGAAGGGCGAGGACGGCAAGCTCGGCTTCGTGCTGCCCATGGCCGACAAGAAGCTCCCCGGAATCGCCGCCGAGGACATCGGGCGCTGCGCCTACGGCATCCTGCGCGCCGGCAGCCACTGGATCGGCAGGACGGTCGGCATCGCGGGCGAGCACCTGACGGGGACCGAGATGGCCGCGGCGCTCTCCGCGGCGCTCGGCAAGCCCGTCAACTACGCCTACGTCCCCCCCGAGGTGTACCGCACCTTCGGCTTCCCCGGGGCCGACGACATGGCCAACATGTTCCAGTTCAAGCGGGACTTCGAACACGTCTACTGCGGCGCGCGCGACCTCGGCATCTCGCGCCAGCTGAACCCGCGCCTGCAGACCTTCTCCGCCTGGCTCGCGCAGAATAAGGAGCGCATCCCCCTCGGGTAGCGCGTCCGGCGGGACGCCCGGCGGCGGTGATGTGCCGTCGCGCGTTCTACGCCCTCGGGCTTGAGCTCACGGCCCGCTGTGCTTGAAGACCATCAGATCTCCGCCGTTCCCTTCCACGACGATCAGCCCGTCGCTGACGTACGTGTAGCGCGGCTTGAGCCCTTCGCTGTAGGCCCCGGACTTCACGGTTGGGGGATCGCGCACCCCCCAGTAGACCCAGAAGCCGGGCCCGGCCCAGTAGCGGCCGTCGTCCACCAAGGTGAGACCGCAGCTCGTGTAGTGGGTCGTCGGGTTGAAGTCGCTGCAGGTCACGGTGCGCCGCACCACGGGCGGGTTGTAGACCGTCTTGATCGGATCGGCGTAGCTCAGGCCGCGCGCGCTCGCGCGATCCGTGATGCGCACGCTCTCGCTCGCCCCCCAGTGCGCGTGAAAGAGCGTTTCGCCGGCCATCGTCACGGGGCACTGCTCGTCGGTGATGCTCGCGTAGGAGTAGCTCTGCTTGCCCATCTGGACGAAGCGCAGGTCCCCGGCCACGAGCCCCGAGATCGTCTGATCGTCGAGGACCATCTCCCCCATGTGCGAGTCCCATCGGCCATCGGGGGGGTTGCTCTGCCCGTTGCGGAAGTGCTGGTAGGCCACCTGCTTGCCGCCCACGACGCGCACCACCGGCACCGGCCCCAGGTCGAGATACGCGCTGCCGTTGTGAAGGTCCTCCACCCCGCCGTAGCCCAACGCCGGGACGAACTTCTCCTTTCCATCGTCGAGCGAGAGCGCGAAGAGGTTCTTCAGCCGCGCGTTGCTCTGCAGGAAGGTGCGCGTCTCGGCGTTGGTGTTCGGATAGGTGTTGCGCCCGCTCGGGAAGCTCCAGAGCCCCGCGTTGTGCTCGAGCCGCATCCGCACGAACACCACGCCCGCCTGGTCCGCCACCACCGGCCAGTAGCCGTCCAGCTCGTTCGGAAAGCCCGCCGCGTTCGGCGTCGGCTTCTCCCGCCACTTGCGGGCCCCGCTCGCGTCGTCGACGGCGTGCACGTAGAGATCGTTCGTCGCGTAGACCACCGCCTTGCGCGAGGCGGAGTAGGCCGGGCCCGTCCCCACCGGCCCGCCGCTCGCGTAGGACCAGGCCTTGGTCATCGTGGCGATGGTCACCTTGTGCAGCTCGCCGCTGTCGGTCGCCGCGTACGCCGCGCCCCCCACGATCAGAATCGCGCGGTTGATGGGGCTCCCCGCCGCGTAGGTCCCGGCCACCACCCCCGTCGAGCCGAAGACCTTGTAGAGCTTGCCGTCCGCCCCTCCCGCCAGCACATGCCCCGTCGCGGGGTCGTAGGCGGGCGTGGCGTTGAAGCTCGTGGCCGTCACGTTCCACGCGCTCCCGCCGCCGACCTTGCGCAGGCCGTAGAGCCCCTTCGCCCCGGCCGGCGCGTAGATCATCGGGCCGCCCGTCACGGTGTGCGCCTCCCGCGGCGCGTCGTAGCTGTGTCCGCCCACGCCCCCGCTCGCGTCGGCCCCGTTCCAGGTCCAGAGCACCGTCCAGGGGGTCTTCGGCTCCTCGGCGATGTAACCCGTGCGCTGCGGGTCGTGCGCCTCCTGCGTCCACTCTCCCTGTCCCCCGACGGGCACGAAGGCGTCCGCGCGCGGGCCGTCGGCCGCGGGCCGGCTGTCCTTGGCTCCGCCACCCGAGTCCCGCTTCGCGCCGCCGTCGCGTCGCCCGCCGTCCAGAATCGGCTTCGGACCATCTCCGACGGGTACACTCCCGTCGACGAGCGGCGCCGTCCCGTCTCCCACAGGTCCGCTGCCGTCCCCCGCAGGTCCGCCACCGTCCCCGCCTGCGCCGTCCCCGCCTGCGCCGTCCGCCAGGGCCTTGCCGTCCCCCGCCCCGCCGTCGACCACGCCACCTCGGAGCTGACTCGTGCATCCCGTGCCGAGCCCCATCGCGAGCCCCAGGCTCACGGTCATCACCGCCCACATCGCTGGTTTCATGACGTCAGGATCTCCTCTCCCCCGTCGCAGCGTCAAGGCGCGCCCCGCCATCGCCGCGCGCGGACACTTGCGCTACGATGCCCGCCTCTCGCGCACGGAGGCCTGCATGACCCCGAATCCTTCCTCCGCGTCCCTCGGGCCGCGCCCCATTCACGAGGTGGCCGCGACTCTCGGCGTCCCCGAGCGCTTCGTCATCCCGTACGGGCGGGACAAGGCCAAGCTCGACCTCGCGCTCCTCGACGAGCCGCGGCAGCGACCTAACCCCGGGCGACTCGTCCTCGTCTCGGCCATCACCCCCACCCCCGCCGGCGAAGGGAAGACCACCACCACCATCGGGCTCGGGCAGGCACTCGCGCGCCTCGGCGAGTCGGTCTGCCTCGCGCTCCGCGAGCCCTCGCTCGGCCCGTGCATGGGCATGAAGGGGGGCGCCACGGGAGGCGGTAAGAGCCAGCTCACCCCGGCCGACGCGATCAACCTGCACTTCACCGGCGACTTCCACGCGGTGACCTCGGCCCACAACCTCCTCGCGGCGATGCTGGATAACCGCATCCACTTCGACTACCCGATGAAGGTGGACCCGCGGCGCGTGCTCTGGCGGCGCGTGATCGACATGAACGATCGGTCGCTGCGCAAGACCCTCATCGGCCTCGGGGGCGTGAACCAGGGGGTGCCGCGCGAGGCCGGCTTCGACATCACCGCCTCCTCCGAGGTGATGGCCATGCTCTGCCTGGCCACCGGCTACGAGGACCTCCGCGCGCGCCTCGACCGCACCCTCGTAGCCTTCGACTTCGAGGGGACCCCCGTCACGGCCAAGCAGATCAACGCCACCGGGGCGATGCTCGCGCTGCTCAAGGACGCGCTCCTGCCGAACCTCGTCCAGACCATCGAGGGCACGCCGGCGCTCGTGCACGGCGGGCCCTTCGCCAACATCGCCCACGGCTGCAACAGCGTGCTCGCCACCAAGATGGCGCTGCACCTGGCGGACTGGACGATCACCGAGGCGGGCTTCGCCTTCGACCTCGGCGCGGAGAAGTTCTTCGACATCAAGTGCGCGAGCGCGGGGCTCGACACCGCGGCGGTGGTGCTGGTGGCCACGGTGCGCGCGCTCAAGATGCACGGCGGCGTGAAGAAGGGCGACCTCGGCAAGCCCGACCCGGAGGCCGTGCGCCGCGGCCTGCCGAACCTGGACAAGCACATCGAGAACATCCACCACTTCACCGAGGTGCCCGTGGTCGCCTTGAACCGCTTCGGCGGCGACACCGAGGAGGAGCTCGCCGTCGTGCGCGCCTACTGCGAGAGCCGCCACGTGCCCTTCGCCGTGGCGAGCCACTTCGAACAGGGCGGCGAGGGCGCGCTCGAGCTGGCCCGCACCGTCGTGACCCACGCCGAGCGGGTGTCGCGCCCCTTCACGCCCCTCTATAGCTGGAGCGACCCGGTCCCGCAGAAGATCCTGACCGTGGCGCGCAAGATGTACGGCGCACGCAACATGGTCCTCACCCCCACCGCCGAGCGGGACCTGAAGGACGTGGAGCGGCTGGGCTACGCCGCGCTGCCGGTCTGCATCGCCAAGACCCAGAACTCGCTCTCCGACGATCCGACGCGCCTCGGCCGCCCCGAGGACTTCGACATCACCGTGCGCAACGT
>JADLHG010000006.1 GCA_020848905.1 Deltaproteobacteria bacterium | reverse complement strand
GGAGGATCACGCGTGCTTTCTCGGGTTCCCCACGTCGCGTGGGTCGCGCTCCTCGGAGCGGTGCTCTACCTACCGATGCTGGGCTCGTTCGGTCTATGGGACCCGGCGGAGATCCAGCACGCCGACGTGGCTCGCGAGGTCGCCGAAAAGGGCAGCTTCCGCGACGTGACGGTGGACGGGCGCTATGGGCCGCGCCCAGTGCTCTACGTGTGGCTCGTGGCCGCCGGCTTCAAGGTCCTCGGGGTGAACGAGCTGGCGGGGCGCCTCCCCCTCGCGCTCTGCGGCATCCTGGCCCTGCTCCTCGCCTACCGCCTGGGGCGCCGGCTGCTTGCCCCGGGAGCCGGCCTCGGCGCCGCCTTCGTCCTCGGCACGACGCCCCTCTTCCTCTTCCAGGCGCGGCAGCTCACCAGCGAGATCCCCTACTACGCGGCGCTCCTGGCCACGATCGGGGGCTTCGCCGCCTACCTCTGGCCCGCCGATGGGAAACGCCGCCGGATGGACCTGGCCCTCTTCTGCCTCGGCCTCGTGGCTGCCGTGCTGGCCCGCGGGCTCCTGCTCGGCGGCCTCTTCCCGCTCGTCTGCGTCGGGCTCGCGCTGGCTCTCGGGTGGCGCACCGAGAACCGCCCCGGCGAGGAGGGCCTCTGGCCCTGGGCCGACGGACCGGACCTGAAGCCCGAGGAGAGCGTGGGCGAGGCCTTCCGCAAGGCGCGCCTGCCGCTGCTCGCCGCCCTCGCCGTCGCCGCGGGGCTCGTCGCGCTGGCGCTCCGTACGCTCAAGGGGGGGCCCTTCCTCCTCCTCGGCGGTGAGCTGCACCGGCTGACGCTCCCTCCCACCTTCGAGATCGCGCTCCGGGACCTCGGCTTCGGCCTCTTCCCCTGGGTCGGGGTGGCGCCGATCGCCCTCTTCCTCTTCGTGGCCGCGCAAGGGACTCGCTCCGAGGAGCGCGGCCGGGACGCCTTCGTGAAGCTACTCCTCGTCGTGCTCGTCATCGTGGGCTACATCGCGGCGGTCTTCTGGGAAGGGTACCTGGGCAAGACCCGCTTCCCCGCCCTCCCCTTCGTAGCCATCGCGGTGGGGATCTTCGGCTACGAGCGCTTCACCCGGCCGCTGAGCCGCCCCCTCTGGGGGCTCGTCGCGGCGCTCATCATCCTCGCCTTGCACCTGGACTTCTTCGGCAACCCCGACACCCTGTCGTTCAGCCACCTCCTCGGGGCCAGCGCGAAGTTCCCCTCGGAGCTGAACCTCAAGGCCGAGCTGCGCGCCTTCGGCCTGGCCGCGGCGCTCGCCGCCTTCTTCGCCCTCGGCGGCACGCCCCGACCGATCGGCCTCGATTTCTCGCGGCGCTGGGCCGGGCGCCTGGCCCGCCCCTTCGCCCGCGCACTGAACTTCTTCGGCGACTGGCTGCGCGGCTCGGGCGGCGAAGCGGGCGAACGCTACTGGCTCTTCGGCGGGGGCGTGGGCCTGGTCTTCGCCGGGTGGTGCGCCTTCTATTTGACTCCCCACCTCTCGCTGCACATGTCGAACAAGGCGCTCTTCGAAACCTACCACGCGTGCAAGGGGTCGAGCGACCGCCTCGCGCAGTACCAGGTCTCCGGGCGCGGCGCCGCGTACTACAATCACGGCCAGGTGGACGAGGTGACGAGCCAGGACAACCTCTTCGCCATGCTCCGCAAACCCGAGCGCAGCTTCGTGCTCATCCCGACGAGCCAGCTCGGCGCCATCGACCAGGCCGCGCGGCAGACCAAGCTGCCCTACTACGTGCTCGACGATCGCAACTCGCAGTACACCATCGTCTCCAACCTGCTCGGGGGGCGCTGCGACAAGGATCTGAACCCGCTCCGACGACTCATCCTGAGCCAGCGGCCCACGCCGAAGCGCGCCGTGACGGCGAGCTTCGAGGGGAAGGTGAAGCTCATCGGCTACGACGTGCCGGACAGCGTCACCCGCGGGGGAAAATTCAAGATCACGCTCTACTTCGAGGTCCTCGACCGGCTACCGGCGGGCTACAAGCTGTTCGTGCACTTCGACCAGCCGGCCAGCCGCTTCCACGGGGACCACGAGCCGCTCGGGGGCAAGTACCCGACCCAGTACTGGCTCCCGGGAGACTTCGTGGTCGACCCGCACGAGGTGGAGATCCCCATCCTCACCACGCCGGGCGGCGACTACCAGATCTACGTCGGCTTCTGGCAGGGGGACAATCGCCTGAAGGTCACCGAGGGGCCGAACGACGGCGTGAACCGCGTCCCCGTCGGCGTCCTGGTCGTCCGCTAGCGAGGGTCGCAAGAGGCTCGACCTTTTTGCCTTGCGGCGCCGCGCGCGGCTTTGGTAAGACGGGCTCCCCTTCAGAAATCGGTTGAGGAGTTGGCCGCATGGTGTCGCGGAAGAAGGATCGGCGTGAGCGGGATGGGTCCGTGGCGGGCGAGGATCGGCGACAAGGCCGGGACCGCCGAATCTGGCAACGGGTGCTGGTGGACATGGAGGTGGACTATCGCTGCGAGGACACATTCCTCTTCGCGTACATCACCGACATGAGCGCGATGGGGATCTTCGTGCGAACGAACAACCCCGAGCCGCCGGGCACGCACCTGAACCTGCGCTTCACGCTGCCCGGCGCGCAGGAGCCGCTCACCGTCGAGGGAGTGGTCATCTGGATCAACCCCTACCGCCCGGGCGACTTCAACAACACCAACCCGGGAATGGGGGTGAGGTTCGCCCACCTCGACGCGCAGTCGAAGCGTCGGGTGGTCGAGCTCGTGCGTACCATCGCGTATCTCGAAGGCGGCGGGGAAGCGGGCGGCGAGGGTGAAGAGAGCGCGGTGGACGACGAGGACGACCCAGAGCTCTTCGCGCTGGCCGCCGCGACCGCCGACTACGACGCCCGTCATCGCCCCTGCTGAACGTTGCCTTCGTTGGACTGCGGTCCAGCTCGCGAACGCTGATCTGCCACCCCTGCCAGACTGACAGCCTGACCTAGTACGCGCCTTATCGGCACCTTGCGGCGTGTCGCGCCCTCGGCGCCTGCCAGCCTCGCGCGGCCCATACCGCCGCCCACCTCCCCACGCCCCGTCATTCCAGCGAGATGCGCCCGTCCGTCTCGTGGCACGCCGCTCGCATATCCTCGAAGGCGGAGGGACAACACATGATGACAATCGTGGTGGTCGGGTTGCTGGTGATGGTGCTCTTTGGCGGAGCCGCGCTGGCCTTCGCGTTCGGGCCAGACGAGTCCAAACCTTCGGCGCCGCGTCAGGTGACGACCGCGTCGCCGCCGATAGTCCTGTTCCAACCCACGGCCTGGTCCGCTGCTGGAAAGCCGGTCGCCGTGGACACGCTGGTCGCAGAGCTGGAGCGCCACCTCCGAGCCGAGCAACAGGCGGCCTCCAACTTCGCCCGGGACCCGTCGCATCGCACGCTGTGGAGCAGCTAGAAACCTTGACCCTTGGTCGCGGATGGGGAGGAAGACGATGACGACATCCAACGTGGCCGGCGTGGTGCGATCGAGCCCGCTCTTCGCCGGACTCGAGCTGAGCCACCTAACGGAGATCGAACGGCTGGGCCGAACGCTGACCTATCGCCCCGGCGACGCGGTGTTCTTTCTGGGCGAGCCCGCCACCTCGTTGCTCCTGATCGAATCAGGCCAGGTAGCCTTGCGCCTGCCCATCGTGGCGCGCGGCGACCCGACGGAGATCACCCTCGAGGAGAAGGGACCCGGAGAGGTCCTGGCGTGGTCCTCGTTGGTCCCACCGCATCGGCTCACGCTGAACGCCCAGGCCGTCACGGACGTCACGCTGGTCGCCATCGATCGCGCGGCGCTGGAAGAGGTCTTCAAGGACCGACCGAGCCTTCACCTCGTCACAGTCTCGAACCTCTGCCGCGTGATCGGTAGCCGCGTCGCGCGACTCGAGGCGATGCTGATCCGCGAGCTCAACCGCAGGATGGCTGACCTAACCACCGGAGCACCGTGATGTCCGCACGACCGACCCCGCGTCTGCCGGGGGGCGTCGCCTCTCTCGCACTTCTGATCCTTGCGGCAGGCGTCGGGTGCGGCGACATGTACCCCGCCGCACATCTGCCCGGGCACGCTCCCCCCGCCAAGCGCCAGGCCTCGGTCTCCTCGGGAACCGAGTACGTGGTGCCCCCACCCCCCTTCAGCGAGGGGGTCTTTCCCTGCTCGGACTGTCACGCGGATCTGGAGGCCAACGCCACGCCTCGGAAGCTGGAGGAGGAGCACACCGCGATCAAGCTCGAGCACGGGCCGCGGGAGCGCTGGTGCTTCGACTGCCACAACCCGCCCGACCGCGACAAGCTGCGTCTCGCGAGCGGCACGCTCGTGCCCTTCACCGAATCGTACCGGCTGTGCGGCCAGTGCCACGGCGACAAGTACCGCGACTGGCGCGTCGGCGTGCACGGCAAGCGGACGGGGCAGTGGAACGGTGAGCGTCGGTATCTGCTCTGCGCGCACTGCCACAACCCACACTCGCCCCGTTTCAAACCGCTCAAGCCCGAGCCCCCCCCCCACCGTCCGGGCCGCGCACCAACGACACGGAGCCACTCATGAAGCGCACACCTTGCGCGCCCGACTCGCAGAGGTCGAGCACCCCACCGGAGACCGCCGGCACGTCCACGCGGCGCGGGTTTCTGAAGCAGGGCGCCGTCGCCGCCGCCTTGGGCTTCCTCGCGTCGTGCGATGCTGCGACGCGCGAGGCCTTCTTCCAGAAGCACTTTCGCGAGCTGAAGGGGCCAGAGCGCAAGAAGGTGCTCGAGCGGCTCGAGCGCGAGTACAGCCGCGAGTACGGCAAGCCCGTGACCGTCGCCGACACGCCCGCCGCCGAGGGTGTGCTCTTCGGCTACGCGCTGGATCTCTCCCGCTGCATCGGTTGCCGGCGCTGCGTCTATGCCTGCGTGAAGGAGAACAACCAGTCGCGCGACCCCCAGGTGCACTGGATCACGGTGCTGGAGCTCGAAAAGGAGAAGGGCATCGACCTGGCCGAAGCCGACGCGTACTACGACGCGAAGCAGGTGCCTCGAGAGGGGCACTTCTACCTGCCGGTAGCCTGTCAGCAATGTCGTCGACCGCAGTGCGTCTCGGTCTGCCCCGTGGGCGCCACCTGGCAAGAGCCCGACGGCATCGTGGTCGTGGACCAGAACTGGTGCATCGGGTGCCGCTGCTGCGTGGCCGCGTGCCCGTACGGGGCGCGACGCTTCAACTGGGCCGCTCCCAGCATCCCGAAGGGGGAGATGAACCCCGACACGCACTATCTCGGAAACCGACCCCGAATGAAGGGCGTGGTGGAGAAGTGCACCTTCTGCATTCAGCGCGTGCGCAAGGGCAGGTACCCCGCGTGCGTCGAGGTGTGCCCCGTGGGGGCGCGCAAGTTCGGCAACCTCCTCGACCCCTCGAGTGAGGTTCGCTACATCATCGAGAACAAGCGCATCTTCCTGCTCAAGGAAGACCTCAACACGCAACCCAAGTTCTTCTACTTCTACGGGGTCTGAGAGGCGCCATGCAGTTCATCCACTTCATCATCGGCAGCCTCCGACTGGTCACCCGCGGCACCCGCGGGTACTACGTCTGGGTGGCCTTCTTGCTCCTCTGCATCGCAGCCGGCGTCCACGGCTATATCGATCAACTCCAGCACGGCATGGTTCGCACGAACATGCGCGACCCCGTCTCCTGGGGCTTCTACATCGGCAACTTCACCTTTCTCGTCGGAGTCGCCGCCGCGGCCGTGGTGCTCGTGATCCCTGCCTACGTCTACCAGTGGAAGCCCATCAAGGAGATCGTGATCATCGGCGAGCTCCTCGCGGTCAGCGCAATCATCATGTGCGTGCTCTTCGTCTTCGTCGACCTCGGACGTCCGGACCACGTCTGGCACCTCATCCCGTTCATCGGCAAGCTCAACGTGCCCAACTCGATCCTGGCCTGGGACGTGATGGTGCTGAACGCGTATGGACTGCTCAACTTCGTCATCGTCACGCACATCCTCTACCGCGCCTTCATGGGGAGGGAGTACAGCAAGAGGTTCGCCACTCCGCTGATCCTGCTGTCGATACCGCTGGCGGTGAGCATCCACAGCGTCACGGCCTTCGTCTACAACGGCATGCCCGCCCGTCCCTTCTGGAACAGCGCTATCCTGGCGCCGCGCTTCATCGCCTCCGCCTTCTGCTCGGGGCCGGCCATGATCCTCGTGCTGCTCCAGATCCTGCGCCACTACGCCAAGCTCGAGATCAAGAACGAGGCGATCTGGAAGATCGCGGAGCTCATGGCCTACGCCATGTTCATCAACCTCTTTCTCCTCGGCGCTGAGATCTTCCGCGACTACTACTCGGGGACGCACCACCTGCTGCACGCGAAGTACCTCTACAGCGGCCTGCACGGGAGCAAGGTCCTCGTCCCCTACGCCTGGGCCTCCGTGGCCTGCAGCGTCGTCTCCTTCCTGCTCTTCCTGGTCCCGGCGACGCGACGAAACCCGCTGACCCTCAACGTGGGCGCCTTCCTGATCTACTGCGGGGTCTACATCGAAAAGGGGATGGCCCTGGTGATCCCCGGCTTCACCCCGTCGGTGCTCGGCGAGATCTACGAGTACACCCCGAGCCGCACCGAGCTCGAGGTGGCGGCGGGGATCTTCGGCGTCGGCTTCCTCGTCTTCACGCTGATGCTGCGGATCGCGGTACCGATCATGCGCGGGGAGTTCCACCTCCAGTCACCCGAAGGCCAGCTGCGCCCGCGCCGCGCGACGGCCGAGCAGAAGCCGGCGGCGACCGCGTGACAGGGAGACCGGCGTGCGCGGGAGAAGGGTGTTATCCTCAACGCGCGGGCAAGGAGAGACTGCCGGAGAGGACGTGCGGCGCCGCTGGAAGCTTGACAGGCTGAGCTGGAGACTCGGCATCACGGTCACCTCCCTGGTCGGCCTGGCCACCGTGGGCACGGGGGTCATCTTCTATCGCCTGCATTACAAGCAGATCCTCGAGCTGACCCGCCGCCACGTCGAAGGCAAGACCGAGCTCATCCGAAACGCGCTCGAGTATCAGATGCTGCAGGAAGACCGCGGGCTGATCCGTCAGCTCGTGGTGCGCCTCGCCGCGCAGCCGAACCTGAAGCGCGTGATGATCCTCGACCGCAAGGGTCAGGTGCAATTCACCAGCGACCCGACGATCGGTAAGCACCACTTCTCCTTCGCCTCCCCTACCTGCCAGGTCTGCCACAGTCGTCCGGCCAACGAGCGGCAGCACAGCACGGTCCTCGAAACGGCGGGGGGGAGCGTGCTCCGCTGCGTGCAGCCGATCCCCAACCGCTCCATCTGTCACGATTGTCACAACCCACGCCATCGAATGAACGGGGTGATCATCGTCGATTCCTCGCTGGAGCCGACCCGACGCGAGCTCGCGGGCACCATCCGCAAGTTCTCGCTCGGTACGGGAGCCGCCGCGCTGGTGCTCATGACGGGGATCGGTCTCGCCTACCGCCGCACGATCCTCGGTCGCCTCACGCGGTTCGAGCAGACGGCTCGAGCCATCGCGCTCGGGGATCACCGGCAGCGCGTGCACGTGACAGGCAACGACCCGCTGACCCGTGTGGAGGAGCAATTCAACCAGATGGCCGACGCCACGACCGGCCTGCTGGCCGACCTGCGGCGGCAGCGCGCCAGCCTGGAGAAGGTCATGAACAGCGTCGACGACGGCCTGGTGGTGCTGGACCAGTCTCGACGCGTGGTCGCGGCCAACGACTCGTTCGCGCGTCGCTTCCCGGATACCGTCGGTCAACCCCTCGGTCTCACCTGCTGTCAGGGCGCCAGCCCCGGCGACGGGAGCTTCAACTGCGGCTGCGGGCAGGAATGCCCCACCCTCCGCTGTTTTCGCACGGGAGCGGTGCAGATGGCCATTCGCACGCGGAGCCTCGCCGACGGCACGGCGCGACAGGAGGAAGTGCGCTGCTCGCCGGTCTATGACGACCTCGGGCAGATCGCCCTGGTCGTCGAGGTCTGGCGCGACATCACGGACCGGCGCAGCGCCGAAGCTCACCTTGCGGACTACCGTCGCATGGTCTCGCTCGGCGTGCTCGCCTCGGCCTTCTCCCACGAGCTGAACACCCCTCTCGCCTCGATCGCCACGTGCCTCGCGGGGATTCGTCGGCTTCGCCGCGCCGAGGGCGACGGTGCGGATGAGACGCAGGACGCCGTGGCCGAGTACGTGCGCATCGCCGAGACCCAGGTGCAGCGCTGCGGCTCGATCACCGAGCAGTTCCTGAGCCTGGCTCGCGGTCAGTCCCTGACGCGCGAGGTCATCGACCTCCCCTCCTGCCTGGAGGTCGTGGCACGACTCGCGCATCACGCGGCCACGGACCTGGGCGTCGCCGTGGTCGTCTTTCAGCCCGACGGACCGCGGCCCGCGGTGCTGGCCAACGGCTCGGCGGTCCAGCAGGTGCTGCTCAACCTGGTGCTGAACGCGGTTCATGCCAGCCGCCCCGACACCACGGTCTCCCTGACCTGCCGCAGCGAGAACGGCCATGTGGAGGTGGCCGTGCGCGACCAAGGTCGCGGCATCGCCCCGGCAGACGTGCCGCACCTCTTCGAGCCGTTCTTTCACCGGGAGGCGCGGGGCAGCGGGCTCGGACTCTTCGTCTCCATGAACCTGGCCCGGAGCTGGGGGGGGGATATCCAGGTCACGAGCGCACTCGGTCAGGGGAGCACCTTCACGCTCATCTTTCCCGCTTCCCCTACCTGACCGGGGGCACATAATGGGGCACCATGCACGCGGGGAACGGGTTGCGGGAGCGGCGGAATGGGCAGGACACGATGGTCGCGTGGGGGCACCGCTAGTGCCCGCCCCGAGGATTCTGGTCGTCGACGATGACGACACCTTTCGCGCTCTCCTCGCCGCCGAGCTCCGGAGCCGAGGACTGGCGACGACGCCGGCCGAGAGCGCGGCCGCAGCCCTGGCGCTCGTCGAGAAGGAGGAGTTCGAGGTCGCGCTCATCGACCTCAGACTGCCCGACGGAGATGGCCTGGAGCTGATGCGCCGGGTCCGCGAGCTGAGTCCCACCACCGAAACCATCGTGCTGACGGGCCACGGCACGATCGACACCGCGATCGAGGCCATGCGCCGCGGCGCCTACGACTATCTGCGGAAGCCTTGCCCGATAGAGGAGCTCGAGGTCACGATCCAGAAGGCGCTCGAACGTCGAGGCCTCATCGAGCGCAACCGCATCCTCAGCCAAGGCATGTCGGGGCCGGACCCGGGAGCGACCTTCGTAGGCGCCAGCCCGGCCTTCAGGGAGCTCTGCGCGCTCATCGACCGGGTGGCAGTGGCCGACTCGACGGTTCTCGTGCTCGGCGAGACGGGCGTGGGGAAGGACGTCGTCGCGCGGCTGATCCACGCCCGCAGCGCGCGACGGGAGCAGCCCTTCGTCGTGCTCGAGTGCGCGGCGCTGCAGGAGGAGCTGCTCAACAGCGAGCTCTTCGGTCACGAGAAGGGAGCCTACACGGGTGCCGGCCAGGGCAAGCCGGGGCTGTTCGAGGTGGCCAACGGGGGGACGATCTTCCTCGACGAGGTGGGAGACGTGAGCCTGGCCACCCAGGTGAAGCTCCTGCGGGTGCTCGAGACCGGGACCTTCCGCCACGTCGGTGGCACGCGCGAGATCCGGGTGGACGTGCGCGTCATAGCCGCCACGAACCGCAACCTCGCCGAGTTGATGGAGCGCGGCTTCTTTCGTCGCGATCTCTTCTACCGCATGAGCACGATCCGCATCGAGATCCCTCCCCTCCGGGATCGCCCCGCCGACATACCCGTCCTCGCCGAGTACTTCTTGCAGCAACTCAACGCTCGCTTCGGCCAGCATCGCCGCCTCACCCGCGAAGCCCTGCGGTGCCTCGAACGGCACGGCTGGCCGGGTAACGTGCGAGAGCTCCTGCACGTGGTCGAGCGCGCGGTGGTGCTGAGCGAGGGTGAGGTGCTCGACGTCGCGCAGCTGCCGGAGGAGACACGCCGCGCGATGACGTCGCACGATCCAGGCTTGATCTCCCTCGCGGAGCTCGAAAGCCAGCACATCCGGCGCGTGCTCGCTTCCGTCGCCGGCAACCGCAGCCGCGCGGCGCAGGTCCTCGGCATCAGCGAACGGACGCTCTACCGCAAGCTCACCGATCTGGGTCTCGGCGAGGAATAGCGATTGACAGCTCCGGGGCCGACCGGGATAGAGATCCCGCATGTTGCCTTTCCCGCTCCTCGCCTTCGCCGCCCTGGCTCTCTGCGCCTGCTCCGAGACGACCGCGAGCCGTCCCGGCGTCGGGGACGGGGGCGCTGCCGCAGGGTCCGACGCCGTCGTCTCGAGCGACGGCGCGGCGCGGGGGGACGGGCCGGCCGGTCCGCTTCCCGACGGATCGCGAGCCGACAGCGCGGCCTCGGTGCCCTGCGGCGAGTTCGACGGCGCCACGCGCTTCACCTGCGCGAAGGATGGCTGGTCGCGCGGCAAGTGCGTCGCGGGCAAGGGCACCGTCGAGAAGTGCGAGCGCGGCTGTCTGCGCAAGAAGGCGCCCGACGACGACGTGTGCATGGGGACGACCGACAACTGGAGCTGCACGGCGGTCCAGGGGACCTCGAAGGCCGAGAACGGGGACTACTACATCACCTACTTCGGCTGCTGGGTGGACGACAAGGGCGTCTCGCACAAGGACCCGAACGACAACTGCCTCCCCGGCTGCTTCAACCAGGCCAAGGCCGCGGGGCTCTGCCAGTCGAGCTGGACCGGACAGCAGTGCGAGGAGAAGACGGTCTGGTTCACCGCCAACAACGGCCGCTTCCCCTGCCTGAGCCGGCTGCGCATCATCAACCCGGCGAACGGGCGGAAGGTGATCGCCGTGGTGCTCGACGGAGGACCCGCGTGCACCGCCGAAAAGAAGATCGGCCGGGCCATGCTGGACACGAGCGCCCCGGTCTTCAACTACCTCTTCGAGAACGGCAAGACCTGGAGCACGAAGGTCTCGGTGCACGTGGTCGAGGTGGACGGGAAGACCCCGCTCGGGATCGAGAAGTAGCAGTCGACGCCCGGGACGACGCCTAGCGCGACAACTCGTTCGCCAGACCGCCGCCGATCTCACCGAGCGAGAGGTCGTGGTTCGAGATCGCGAGCCGGCCGTCCGCGAACACGTCCGCGAAGAAATACTGGTCGCCGCGCGCGAAGATCAGGCCCTGGATCTTCGGCCCCGAGCTCCCCCGAGGCGAGTAGACCTTCCACACCGGTCGGGCCTTCGTGTCCCGGCGAGCAAACGCTTCCGGCTCGCCATACGAACTCAGTCCCGCCGCCACGTACCGGTCGAAGCCCTTGGGCCACGCGTGGACCCGCCGGAGCCGCAGCCCGAGGGCCTTGGCGACCGCGTGGAGTCGGTGCGCGGACCGGATGGAGGAAACGTCCTGGTAGCCGCTGTGAGAGACCGGGAGCTTCGCCATGGCAGCGTGGTCCGCGTCGAGCACTAGCTGAAGTCGGGCCTGGGCCACCTCGTGGGGGCTCGCCGCGGCCGGCGTCCCGAGGAGCCTGCGCTGAAAGAAGGCCTTGATCGGTGCGGGCACCAGGTGCGCCAGGCTCTTTTGCACCCAGGTGACGAGGGGCGAGGGAGCCCGCTTGGCCCCGTCGGAGCCCGACGCGAGCGCGGGGCTGCTCAGTGCCAGCAGCGTCAGCAGCGCGAGGGCAACGCCCTTGCCGGATCGTCGGGTCATGATTGTTCTCCTGGGAGGCTGGAATGCAAACAACGTGCCTCAGTCAGAGAGGTCCACGGACGAGCCAACTACCTGTAAGCACTTACACGATGGGCCAGCCGGAGGTCGGCGCGACTGGCTAGATGGGCCCCGCGAAGGACCAGGGGGGGAGCCAGGCGCGCCGGCGCGCCCGGAAGGTCCCGAGGGTCAGGGCAGCGCGAGCTTCGCCCGGAGCGCGTCGAGGACGGTCGCCGGGACGAAGGCGGTCACGTCCCCGCCGAAGCGCGCCACCTCCTTCACCAGGCTCGAGCTGACGTAGAAGTTCGTCTCGTCGGTCATGAGGAAGACCGTATCCAGCTCGGGCGCGAGTCGCCGGTTCATCAGCGCGAGCTGGAACTCGTATTCGAAGTCGGCCACGGCGCGCAGGCCGCGCACCACCGCGTTCGCCTTGCGACGAACCACGTAGTCCACGAGGAGGCCCGAGAAGAGATCCACCTCGACGCGCGGCTCGTGGGCCAGCGTCCGCCGCAGGAGCTCCACCCGTTCCTGCGGGGTGAAGAGCCCCTGCTTGGCCACGTTCTCGGCGATGGCGATCACGACCCGGTCGAAGAGGCGCAGGGCGCGACTGAGGATGTCGAGGTGCCCGTTCGTGACCGGGTCGAACGAGCCGGGGTAGATGGCGAGCCGCTCCATCGGGTCTCCTTCGCGTCAGGCGTAGAGGCTAAGGGCGGTATCACCGTAGACGCGGGCCACCTCGAGCGTCAAGCGACCGGACGCGGCAGGAAGCGAGCGGCGACGATCGTGCTCGAAGACCACGAGGCCCCCGGACGCGAGGAGCGGGCCGGCGGAGAGGTCGGCCAAAAGGGGGAGCGGATCGTCCGCGTAGGGGGGGTCGGCCAGGATCAGGCCGAAGGTCTCGTCCGCGGCGGCGAGGCGCACGAGGGCCGCTTCGGCGGGGAGCGGCAGGACGCGGCAACGCGCGTCGTACCCGAGCGCGTGGACGTTCTCGCGCAGGACGCGGAGCGCCGGCCCAGCGCGATCCACGAGCACGGCGCGCTCGGCCCCGCGGCTGAGGGCTTCGAGGGCCAGCGCCCCGCTCCCCGCGTAGAGGTCGAGCACCACCACCCCTGCGAGCTCGAGGCGCGCCTCGAGGATCGAGAAGAGCGCCTCGCGCACGCGGTCGGAGGTGGGGCGGGTCTTCTCGCCGCGCGGAGCCTTGAGCGTGCGGCCGCGGGCCTCGCCGGCGATGATGCGCATGGCCGAGGAGCGTACCTTCCTCCCCCCGCCGCGTCGACCGCGATCCCTCTCGACCGGCGTCGCGTCAGGGGCTACGTTCGGGAGCGGTTCGCTGGCGGGGGATCACGCATGCTCGAGGGACTGACGGATACCGAACGCGGCGTCGTGCTCGGTGCGCTGCTGGCCGGCGAGGGCGGCGCCGGGCCCCTCGCGCGATTGACCGGAGCGGGTGGCGCGCGCTGCGTCGCGGCGTTTCGTCGCGCGTCGCAGACGGACGGGGGGCTACGTCGCCGGTGGATCCGCGAGCTCGTGGCCGAGGTCCTCGCCCCCGTGCCGCGCGAGCTCGCGCAGGTGCATCCGAGCTGGGTGGCCGCACTGCTCGAGGAGGAGCCCGAGGAGCTGCGCGCCGCCGTCTGGCCCGCGCTCTCGCCCGGACTCCAGCACGCGCTCGAGGCGCTCCGGCCGAAGGCCGTCCGCGACCTCCCCGCCCCCCTGCGCCTCGCGCTCTGTCGGGGGCTCCTCGGACCACTCGGAGCCGTCGACCTTTCGGCCGGGGACGAGGTGCCCGAGGTCCTGCGCGGGCTCCACGCGTGGGACGCGGAGCGACTGGCCCGCGCCCTGGCGCGCCTCGGCGTACTCGTGCTCGCGGCGTTCGGACGCCTCGCCGGAGCCGCGGCGGTCGCGGAGGTCGCGGAGCTTGGGGGGCGCCTCGACGAGACGGCGCAGGCGGAGCTGGCCCGGGCGCACGCTGCGGCCGAGCTCCCGCCCGTGAAGGGCTTCGTCCCCTTCGCGAATGGCAGGCCCCCGACCTCGGAACTCCTCGCCTGCCTCGCCGCCGAGTGGCTGGGCTGGTGCATCCCCGATGAGCTCGCTCTGCCGCTCGCGCTGCGCCTGCCGCGAGCAATCGGTCGGTTTCTGGTGGCCGACGGGCGGGAAGCCCAGGTGGAACGGAATCCCGAGCCGGAGCCGTGCGACGAGCCCGCTCGCCCCTTGGCCATCGTCGCCGCAGGCTGGCTCCAGACCGCCGACGGCGGCGCCCCAACGGGAGGATATCCATGACGCGCATCATTCGACGCGGAGAGGAACGCGCCCCCCTGCCACGCCAACCGCGTCCGGGCAGCACCCGCATCGTCCGGCGCGCCCAGCAGGCCGTGGCGCTCGAGGCGGAGCAGCTCCTCGTCGCGGCGCGCGACCGGGCCGATACGCTCTCCGCCCGCGCGCTCGAGGAGGCCCACGCCGAGCTCGCGGAGCTGCGCGCACACGCCCTCGCCGAGGTCGCCGCCCTGCGCGTGGCGGCGGAGGCCGACCGCTGGCAGCTCCTCGCCGACGCGCGTGCGGAGCTGACCGAGCTCGCCCTCGGCATCGCAGCCAAGCTCCTCGGCGAAGAGCTCCGGCTGCACCCCGACAGCGTGACTCGCATCGTGGCCCAGTGCGTGCGCGGCGCCGCGCGGGCGCGTCGGATCGTGGTGCGCGTGAACCCCAGTGACCTCCCGCAGGTGGAAGCCGCGCTCCCCGAGCTCCGCGGTCTCTCCGAGGCCGAGGTGGTGCTCACGGAGTCCGACGGCACGATCCCCGCAGGTGGCTGCATCCTCGAGACCGACGGCGCGCAGCTCGACGGGAGGCTCGAGAGCCAGCTCGCCGCCCTGCGCCGGGGCCTGCAGGGAGAGGTGCCGCGATGACCTCGGACAGCCCGCTGCGCGCCGCGCTCGGCCGCCTCGACCAGCTCACCCCCGTCACGGTGCGAGGACGCGTCACCGCTCTCGTGGGCCTGGTGCTGCGCGCCACTCTGCCCGGCGCGCGCGTCGGGGACCAGGTGCGGATCCTGCGGCAGGGAACCGGCGCTCTGCTCGCCGAGGTCGTGGGCTTCGCCTCCGACGAGGTGGTCCTCATGCCCCTCGGCGACCCGGTGGGCGTGGGCCCCGACTGCCTCGTCGAGGGGACCGGTCGGCCGCTTTCTTTGCGCTGCGGCGAGGCGCTCCTCGGTCGCGTGCTCGACGGGCTCGGACAGCCGATGGACGGCGGCGCCCCTCTCGGGCCGGAGCTCGTGGACTGGCCGGTGGAGCGCCCGGCTCCCGATCCCCTCACGCGACCACGCATCGACCGCCCTCTCCCCCTCGGGGTGCGCGCGCTCGACGCCCTGCTCACCGTAGGGGACGGCCAGCGCGTCGGTCTCTTCGCCGGCTCCGGCGTAGGCAAGTCCACGCTTCTCGGGCAGCTCGCGCGCGGCAGCGACGCCGACGTGTGCGTGGTCTGCCTGGTCGGCGAGCGCGGTCGCGAAGTGCGCGAGTTCCTCGACGAGGCGCTCGGGGCCGGCCTCCCCCGCTCGGTGGTCGTCTGCGCCACGAGCGACGCGCCTCCGCTCGTGCGGCTGAAATCCCCGCTCGTGGCTACGGCCGTGGCGGAGTACTTCCGCGACCGGGGGGCCCGCGTGCTGCTCCTCATGGATTCGGTCACGCGCTACGCCCGCGCGCTCCGCGAGGTCGGCCTCGCCTCGGGAGAGCCCCCGGCGCGGCGCGGCTATCCCCCGAGCGTCTTCGCCGCGCTCCCCCGGCTCCTCGAGCGCAGCGGCGCCGCCGCCCGCGGCTCGATCACCGCCATCTACACGGTGCTCGTGGAAGGGGGCGACATGGAGGAGCCGATCGCCGACGAGGTGCGCGGCATCCTGGACGGGCACGTGGTCCTTTCGCGCGAGCTGGCCCAGCGCAACCACTACCCGGCGATCGACGTGCTGCAGAGCCTCTCGCGCGTGATGCCCGCCGTGACCACCCCCGAGCACCGCCGCGCCGCGGGACGCCTGCGCGAGCTCCTCGCCACCTACGAACGCCACCGGGACCTGATCCTCCTCGGCGCCTACCAGAAGGGGAGCGATCCGCTGGTGGACACGGCGATCGCCAGGATCGACGCCATCCACCACTTCCTGCGCCAGAGCACCGACGAGGCGCCCCCCTTCGACGAGAGCGTGGCCGCCCTCGCGAAGCTCTTTCCCGAGGGACGTAGCCGGTAGAGCGCCGGCCGGTGTTCCAGGCTCCCGCTTCGGAGTCAGCGATGAACGACGATCTTCAGGTCCCCTGACGAGCCGTCCCCCGTGCCGAGCGCGAGCCCGATGGTCAGCGCGGCCACGCCCGCCGCGGCGGCGAGGAGCCACCAGCGCCGCTTCCAGCGCTTGGCCACCGGCTCCGGCTGACGGAGCTGCGCCTCGAGGTAGCCCCGCAGAGGCTCCACGCGCTGGTCGGCCCCTTCGAAGCCCTGGGGCGCGTAGCTCTGGCGATGCACCGAGAAGAGGCGCGCGGAGAGCGTGTGCTTGCGCACCACGAGCAAGAGCAGGTAGTCCACCGCGAGGAGCTGCCCGAGGCGGAACAGGTCGTGGCTCGCGGGCTGTCGCGTCGCCCGCACGCGCTCCACGAGCAGCTGCAGGTCCCGCCCCGTGTCCCCCGTCGGAAGCGACCCGGGGTTCGGTTGCGCGGCGAGGAACTCGGCGATACCGGGCTGGCGCGCCCAGCCACCGAGGAGCTCACCGAGGCTCTTCTGCGCGCGCTGCACGACGAGGTGGCCCCCCTGACCCAGGTTCAGCACCGCCAGCGTGCCGCGACGCTCGGGGCCGGCCGCGTACGACACGCCCGCCGGGAAGAGCCCGCTCGCAGCGCACGCCAGCGAGACGAGCGCAGCGCACCGGCGACCGAACGAGGAACGCAGCATGCGTCTATCCGGGCGGCCAGCCGAGCGGCCGCCCCGCGAGGACGTGGACGTGGAGGTGAAAGACGGTCTGCCCGCCATCCCGGCCGGTGTTCACCACCGTGCGATACCCGGTCTCCTCGAACCCCGCCTCGTGCGCCACCTGCGCCGCGACCCGCAGCAGGTGCCCGACGAGCGCCTCGTCCTCGGCGGACGCCGCTCCGAGGCTAGCCAGGTGCTTTCGCGGCACCACCAGGGCGTGGAGCGGCGCCTGGGGGTGGAGGTCCTGGAAGGCCACCGCGCGCTCGTCCTCGTAGAGGCGCTGGGCCGGGATCTCTCCCTTCGCGATGCGGCAGAACAGGCAGTCAGCCATGGGCAGGGTCCCCTCCTCGCGCGGATTGTACGGTATCGCGCCCCCGGAGCAACCCTTGTCCTCGTCTCGGGCAGCCGCCACACTCGAGCTGCATGGAGGCCAGCTCGACGGCGCGCCCGGCAAGGCGTCAGATCGCTGCACCGCTGTGGCTGCTCGCCGTCGCGGCGACCGCCGCGCTCTCCATGGTGACCATCCACCTGCTCAGTCGGTGGCTCCTCGGAGATGAAGGCATGCAGCGACCGGCCGAGCAGAGCTTGCGCCTGCTCACCTGGAACATCGGCAAGATCTACCTACCCTGGGATTCGCGCGCCGCGGACCACGACCTGGCGCACGTGGCGCGCGTGATCAAGGAGGTGGACCCCGAGGTCGTGGCGCTGCAGGAGATCCGGGACCCGACCCAGCTCGGCCGACTCCTCAGCCTCCTCGGGCCGGCCTGGCACGGCAAGGTCCCCGAGGACCTCTACGATCGCCGCGCCGCGCTCCTGACCCAGCTCCCGGTGCAGTTCGTGGACGTGCCGACCACCACCGGCCGCGTCGCGCAGGGAGGCGTCATCACGCTGCCGAGCCACGTCCCGGTGACAGTCGTATCGCTCCACCTCGA
Organism: Deltaproteobacteria bacterium; assembly: GCA_020848905.1. Taxonomy (NCBI): domain Bacteria; kingdom Pseudomonadati; phylum Myxococcota; class Myxococcia; species Deltaproteobacteria bacterium. The sequence continues at coordinate 111,422 of JADLHG010000006.1, read as the reverse complement.
CGCCTTCGATTCGCGCCGGCGCCTGCGCCAGGGCGAGGAGATCCTCACCGCCGCGCGGCGATTCGGACACCCGGACCTGGTGGTGATGGGGGACTTCAACTTCGACCCGGCCGACGCGCGCCGCGACGACGCCGACCTGCACCTCTACAACCTGCTCACGAAGGATCTGGTCGACGCCGGCCGCGACCAGGGGGCCACGACGATCATCTCGCGCCGCCTGGACTACGTCTTCTTCCGCAGCTCCCAGGTCCTCCGGCACCGCCACACCGTGCTGCTCGAGCGCCGCATCAACATCATGGACCACGACCCGGTCCTGGTGGAGCTCGCCCTCAAGCGGTGAGCACTCGCCGAAATCGAGAGGGTCGGCCGGTCCGAGGGCCGCGCACGACACTCCCGTTGACGTACCAAGTGACTGAAATCGCGAGCTGTATCCCGTCGGAACGCGGCTTGCTCAGTGGTCACGTCGTGAACGTCGGAACCCCTCACATCCTTCGGGAGAGACACCCATGAAGACTCGAAAGCTGGCCCTCGCGCTCCTGCTCGGCACCCTCTGTGTCGGCCACGCCGAGCCCTCGCAGGCCGCCAACCTCTGGCAGCGCTTCACCACCTGGCGCAAGCAGACCTTCGGGCGCAAGTCGGTGACCCCGACCGTGACACCGAGCCGGATCGGCGTCCAGCCGCCCACCGCCACGCTCACCCCCGCGGCCCCGCTGGTGAAGCCGGTGCAGTCCACCCCGGCGCCGGTCATCCGGCAGGCCCCCGCGCCGGTCATCACGTCCGCGACGGTTTCCGCCTCGGTGAGCGCCGCCCGCAGCGCGCGCTTCACGGCCTCGTTCGACGCCACCTGGGCCGAGACGGTCAAGACCATCAAGGCCTACTCCGCCGCGGGCAACGTGATCGCCGCGCAGGAGTCCGCCGTGCAGGCGCTCCACGCCTACTTCGACCACCACAACGTGCGCCTGGACGGAACGCCCTGGGGCAACGAGTTCTTCGCGCGCCAGTACGCCCAGCGCGCGGGTCTCGCCGACCTCCTCGGCTGGTAGGGAATCCCTCTAAAGCTTCTTGTCGATGAAGGAGCGCTTCCGGACTTCCTTGAGCCAGGCGCCGGTGGCCTTCTCCAGCTTCTGCCCGTAGAGCTGGTGGCGCAGCTCCTCCTGCACGTCCTTGAAGGGTCGCGCCGAGGATTCCTCCCGCCCGAGCACCTGGATCACGTGGAAGCCGCGCTCGGTCCGCAGCGGCCCGCGAACCTCCCCCTTCTTCATGGCGAACACGACCTCCTCGACGTTGGCGGGCAAGGTCCCGCGGCTGAAGGAGCCGAGGTCGCCCCCCTCCTCGCGCGTGACGGAGTCCTCGGAGAACTTCTTCGCCACCTCTTCGAAGGCCTGCCCCCCGCGCACCTTCTCGAGGAGCGACTGCGCGTAGCGGCGCCGCTCGGCCTCGCGCTCCGCCGTGGCCCCCTCGGGGATCACCACGAAGATGTGACGCGCCCGCACCTTCGTCTCGACGCCGAGCTCCTTCATGTTCTTCTGGTAGAGGGCCTTGAGCTCCTCGTCGGACACCGCGACGCGGCTGCGCACCTGGACGTTCAGCACCTTCAACCGGAGGAGCTGCGGCTTGAGGATCTGGTCGCGGTAGGCGGAGAGCGACTTGCCCTCCTGGGCCAACGCCGCCTCGAGCTGCTGCTCGGTCAGGTTGTTCTTGCGCATCACGTCCTGGATGGCGCGCTGCAGGTCCTGGTCGGTGACACTGATCTTCAGCTTCACCGCCTCCTGCTGGATCAAGAGCTCGTCGATGAGCTGCTCGAGCGCCTGCCGGCGAAACTCGGCCAGCCGGGCCCGCCGCGCCGCCGGGTCGGGGATCTGCTGGAGCTGCGCCATCACCGGCGCGAGCCTCTCCTCTAGCTCCGAGAGGAGCACGATGTCGTCGTTGACCACCGCCAGCACGCGCTCCACGACCCGCGCCTCGGCCAGGCCGACGCTCGCGAGCCACACCAAGAGCCCGACCCAGATCTTCGCCGTCCGACGCATCAGCGCTCGCTCCTAATGAGGATGACCGTGGGGGGGCAGAGGCCCACCCTTCAGCTCCGGCTCCACCTTCTTGAGGAGCTCCTCGTTGATCTCGATCTTGGCCTTGGTGTGGAGCTGCTCCACAAACCCCTCGACGGCCTTGATGCGCCGCTCCTCGAAGAGCCGGTTGCGGATCTGCCCCGCCTCTCCGACCAGCGACCTGTCCACCGGCGGACGGCTGCCGGTCTTGACCACCACCGCGAAGCCGCCGGGGACTTTGATCGGCCCGCCGACGCGCCAGAGCCCCTCGAGCGCGAAGACCGCCTTGACCAGCGCGGGGGGGAGCTTCTTGTCGTCCGCCGTGAAGAACTCCAGGTCGCCGCCCCGCGCCTTGGACGCCGTATCGAGGCTGTGCTTCGCTACGAGCTCAGTGAAGAAGCGCAGGTCGCCGGGCTTGCTCTTCGCCGTCGCGACCAGCCTCTGCGCCTCGGCCTCGGTGGCCACGACGAGCTGGCTCGCCCGCACCATCGCCGGCTGCTGGAAGAGGGTCCGGTTCTTCTCGTAGAAGGCCTTCACGTCGGCCTCGGTCACGTCCTGGTACTTCACGAGCTCGCCCGGGAGCTGCTCCATCAGGCGCTCCACGAGCGCGCGCTTCACCCGTCGCAGCACCTCGGGGTCTTGCTCGAGCTTCCGGCGCTTCGCCTCCTGCACGAGGAGCTCGACGCGAATCAGGTTCTTCAGGAACTCCTTCTTGCGCTCGGGGGAGGTGAAGCGCACCCGCATGTACGGGTTCTGCGTGTTGAGCAGGTCGATCATCTCGCCGGCCGTGATGGTGCTCGCACCGACGGTGGCCACGACCTGCTTGCGCAGCGGGTCCTTCTCCTGGGCGGCCGACTTCGACGACTCGGGAGCTTTTTCTCCTCGGCCCCCGCAGCCGACGGCGACGCACAGCGAGCCGAGACAGAGAACGCGGAAGGGAAGGCTGCGCGATGGCACCAAAAACTCCTTAAGTTTGGTGAAGTTGCTTAGCATGCGCCAGAAGCTCGCGCAACACCTTCTTGCCGGCGTGCAGCGGCTGCCCCTGCTCCTCGGGCCCGAGCTCGCGAATCAGCTTCATCTGCGGGGTCAGGCGGAAGCCGCTCTGCTTGTTGCTCACCAGCTTCATGACCGCCTGCGGGTCGAGCGGGGTTGCCTCGTCGAGCGAGAGCGTGAGCCGCGTCGCGGTCAGGTCGACCACCGTGGCCTTGAGCCGCGCGGCCATCCCCTTGACCACCATCAGGTCCCCGAGCGCGTCCACCTCGTCGGGGCGCGGACCGTAGCGGTCCTGGATCTCGACCAGGATCTCGGCCACCTCCTGCTCGTCCCGGGCGCTCGAGGAGAGGCGCTGGTAGAGCTCGAGGCGCTGCCCCGTATCCTCCACGTAGTCATCGGGGATGAAGGCCGCCACCCGCGCGTTGATCTCCGGGTCGCTCTCGCGGTGAATCGGCTCGCCCTTCAGCTCGGCCACCGCCTCCTCGAGGATGCGCGCGTAGGTCTCGAAGCCCACGAGCCCGATCTGTCCCGACTGGCGCGCGCCGAGGAGGTCCCCCGCGCCGCGGATCTCGAGGTCGTGACTCGCGATCGAGAAGCCGCTGCCGAGCTGGGTGAACTGCTGCAGCACCTCCAGCCGCTTGCGCGCCTCGTCGGTGAGCTTCTCGATCCCCGGCACGAGGAGGTAGCAGAACGCGCGCTGCTTGCCGCGCCCGATGCGCCCCCGGATCTGATAGAGCTGCGCCAGCCCGAAGCGGTCAGCGTGGTTGACGAACATCGTGTTGGCCCGCGGGATGTCGAGACCCGACTCGATGATCGTCGTGCAGACCAGCACGTCGTAGCGCCCCTCGACGAAGTCGAGCATGACCTGCTCGAGGCGCCCCGCCTCCATCTGTCCGTGCCCGATGCAGACCCGCGCGTCGGGAAGCAGGCTCCCCACGCGCCCCGCCCAGTCCCCGATGTCCTCGACGCGGTTGTGGACGAAGAAGATCTGGCCGCCACGGTCCAGCTCGCGCTGCATCGCCTCGCGCACCAGCGCGTCGTCGTAGCGGCAGACGAAGGTGCGGATCGCCAGCCGGTCCACCGGCGGCGTGGCGATGAGCGAGATCTCGCGCAGGCCGACCATGCTCATCTGCAGGGTGCGCGGGATCGGCGTCGCCGTGAGCGTGAGCACGTCCACCTGCGAGCGCAGCTTCTTGATCCGCTCCTTGTGCGTCACGCCGAAGCGCTGCTCCTCGTCCACGACCAGCAGCCCGAGGTCCTTGAAGCGCACGTCGGTGGAGAGCAGCCGGTGCGTGCCGATCACGATGTCCACCTTCCCCGCGGCCAGGTCGGCGAGGACCTGGCGGAGCTCGTCGGCCTTGCGGAAGCGGCTCACTCTCTCGACGCGGAACGGGTAGCTGGCCATGCGCTCGGCGAAGGTGCGGTGGTGCTGCTCGACGAGGACGGTGGTCGGCGCGAGGACGGCCACCTGCTTCCCCTCGGAGGCGGCCCAGAACGCCGCGCGCAGCGCGACCTCGGTCTTGCCGAAGCCCACGTCGCCGCAGACCAGCCGGTCCATCGGCCGCTCGGCGGCCAGGTCCTTGAGCACGTCGTGGATCGCCTCGAGCTGGTCCGGCGTCTCGGTGTACGGAAACGTGGCCTCGAACTCGGCGTAGCTCGCGTCGGGGGTCGGGAAGGCGAAGCCGGTCAGCGCCTGCCGCTGGGCGTAGAGCTGCAGGAGCTCCTCGCCGAGCTTGCGCACCTCGGCCGCCACCTTGCTCTTCTTCTTGAGCCAGGTCTGCCCGCCCAGCTTGTCGAGCCGCACCTCCCCTTCGGCGCCGATGAAGCGCTGGACCTGGTCCATGCGGTAGACCGGCAGGTACAGCTTGTCTCCTCCCGCGTACTCGAGGAGCAGGAAGTCCGACGGCACACCCTCCACCTGGAGCTTCATCAGGCCGCGGTAGCAGCCGATCCCGTGCACGGCGTGGACCACGTGGTCCCCGAGCTTCAGCTCGCGCAGATCGCCGAGGCCCGCGGCCGAGACGCGACGAGCGGGGCGCCGCGGCGCGCGGGGGCCGAAGATCTCCTCCTCGGAGAGGAGCACGAGGCCGTTCGGCAGGCGGAACCCGCTGCCCAGCTCGCCCACCTGCAGCGTGAGGCCCGGGGGAGGCGAGCCCGTCCCGAGGAGCTCAGGGGTCCCCGGCTCGAGGCGCGTGCGCGCCCCGAGGTTGTAGCCGCGGAGCAGCGTCTCGAGCCGCTCCACGTGGGCCGGCGGACCGGCGCCGATCACCACCGGCAGCCCCTCTTCGAGCCAGGCGCGCACGCGGGAGGCGAGCGACTTCAAGATCTCCTCGCCGCGGTCGGCCCGCGTGCGCTGCAGCTCGGCCACCACGTCCGCGTTGCTGGCCGCAAAGACCTCCACCGTCGGAAGCCCCGGTTCGTCGGCCACCTGCACCACCACGCGGCGCACGCGACCGAGCTCCGCCGCGAGCTCCTCGGCCCGCACGAAGAAGTCCTCGGGGGGAAAGGCCAGGCGACCGTCGGCCAGCCGCGCCTCGTAGGCCGCCCGGGCGCGCTCCTCCTCGGCCTCGAGCTGCGCGACGATGCGCTCGGGCTCGTGCACCACCCAGAGCGCCTCGGCCGGCAGGTAGGCGGAGAGCGCGTCGAGCCGCTCGTGGAACGCCGGCGTGAGGGCGTCGATGCCGAAGAACTCCCGGCCGCTCTCCACCTCCTCGAGGATCGTGCGCGTGGCCCGGCTCGGAAAGCTGGCCGCGTCGGCCGCCGCCAGGATGCGGGCCTTGACATCCGTCTCGCCGGAGCGAACGGTCTCGCGCACCGGGTGAAGCATCACCTCCTTCACGCTCCGCAGGGTGCGCTGCGTGGCGGGCTCGAAGAGGCGGATCGATTCCACCAGGTCGCCGTAGAACTCGAGGCGCGCCGGATAGCGATGGAGCGGCGGGAAGAGGTCCAGGATGCCGCCGCGCACGGCGAAGGTCCCCGGGTCCTCGACCACGCGCGCCGGAAGGTAGCCCGCGGCCACCAGGCGCGCGGCGAGCGACTCGCGGTCGAACTCCTCCTCGGCCACCACCAGGTCGCAGAGCTCGACGAAGCCCCGCCGGGGCAGGACCCGCCGGCGCAGCGCGGCCGCCGAGGCCACGACGACCTCCGGTGGGCGCCCCTGGGTCAGCCGGAAGAGCACGCCGAGGCGCGCCATGGTGGCCGCACGGTCGGGGGAAATCTCGGCGTAGGGCGAGGTCTCGATGTCGGGGAGGTGCAGGACCCGCGGCAGCTCCATCGCCGGGTCGTCGAGGTCCGCGCCCAGGAAGAAGGTCAGGTCGCGAACCGTCTCGCGCGCGCCGTCCTCGTCGGGGGTGAGCACGAGGAGCGGCCGCGGCAGCTCCCCCGCCGCCGAGAGCTGCGCGATGAGCAGGGCGAGCTGGCTGCGTCCCGCCCCGCGCAGCGCGACCGCCTGCGCCCCGGCCCCGAGGTGCGTGAGAAGCTGAGACATCGGCTCGGAAGAGCTCATCGACGACGGTTCGGTTGGTGCGGCCCGGCCGGTTGGCGTCGGCCGCGGGGAACCTAGCACACGCGAGGGCTCGGGCAAGGGCTGCCTCGGCGGCGCGTGCGCGCACCATGGTATGCTGCCGCCATGCGCCGCCCCGTCGCTCTCCTCGTCCTGTTCGCACTGCTCGCGCTGCTCCCCGACGAGCTCGCCGCCAAGCGGCGACGCAAGACTCCCGCGTCCCAGCCGGCCGCCTCGCAGCCCACCGCAGCTCTCGAGGCGGAGGCCCTCAAGCTGGCCGAGGTCGCCTCGCAGATCCGCGGCTTGAAGGTGAAGCGCCGCATCACGATGGGGGTCGTCTCTCGCGCGCAGGTGCTCGCGCGCCTGCGCCAGCGGATCGCCGAGGAGTACAAAGACGACGAGATCGCCGTCGACGAGGCGGTCCTCAAGCGCCTCGGCCTCCTCCCCAAGGACGTGAGCTACAAGCAGGCCGTGCTCGACCTCCTCACCGACCAGGTCGCGGGCTTCTACGACCCGCGAGACCGCCAGCTCCACATCGCGGACTGGCTCCCCGCCGCGATGCAGACGCCGGCCCTGGTGCACGAGATCTGTCACGCCCTGCAGGACCAGCACTTCGACCTGCGCCCCTTCGTGAAGCCCCTCAAGCAGCAGAGCGACCAGCAGCTCGCCCGCAGCGCGCTCGTCGAGGGGGACTGCATGGGCGTGATGATCGAGCACATGCTGGCCCCGTCGGGGCGCGACCTCGGGAGCATCGGCGGCATGATCGACCAGATCGCGAAGGCCACCCAGACCATGGGGACCGGGGCCTTCAAGAAGGCGCCGCGTTACCTGCGGGAGACGCTGACCTTCCCGTACGTCTATGGACTCCGCTTCCTGCAGAAGCTGCGCAGCCTGCAGCCCTGGAGCGCCGTGAACCAGCTCTTCCGACGGCCGCCCACCTCCACCGAACAGATGATGCACTTCGACAAGTACTACACGCCGGACCGACCGGTGCGCCTGACGGTGCGCCCGCTGCCGGCCCTGCGCGACTACCGCGAGGTGAAGCAGGACACGCTCGGGGAGTTCCAGCTCCGGGTCTACCTCGAGCAGGCGGTCGAGGAGAGCATCGCCACGCGGGCCGCGGCCGGCTGGGAAACGGACCGCCTGGTGGCCTTCGTACCGCGCCAGAAGCCGGACAACGGAGCCGCGCTGTCGCCTCCGCTCGTGGTGCACTTCGCGAGCTGGGAGAGCGACGCCGACGCGCTCGAGTTCGTCAACGCGCAGCGGCGCGTCCTGGCCAAGCGCCACAAGACCGTCAAGGAGAGCGGCACCGCCGGCGTCTGGCTCTTCGTAGACGCCGAGGGGCAGGAGCACTCGGTGCAGCTCTTCGACCGCTACGTGCTCACGATCCTGGGCGCGCCGGCCGAGACGCGCGAGCTCCTGCAGACGCAGGTCTGGAAGGAATGGCGCCTCGGTGGAAAGAAGCTCAAGGCGCCGCGGTAGGCGCGCCGCGCCCTGAGCGCGCTAGATCAAGTGCTCGCTGAGGCGCATCAGCCCGGCCACGTCGTGCACGTCCTCGTTGAAGAAGGGGACGCGGATGCACGGCGCACGCGCCCCGGTGCCGCGCAGCAAGCGCCGGATCTCTTCGTCGTCGGCCGCGGCCAGCACCTGTAGCCGTCGATGGCACTCGACGAGCTCGGAGGCGAGCCGCGCCGCGACCTCGGGCGGCAGCCCCCGCGCCGCGCAACGCGCCGCCACCTCCTCCACCGTCGCGCGGATCGGCGCGAGGGGGTGCACGCGATTGATCACGAAGGCCTCGGGCGACATGCCGCTGTTCTTCAACCGTCCGTAGAGGGCCTCGGCTTCGTCGATGGCCCGCGGGTCGGGGCTCGCCACGAGGATGAACCCCACGTCGGGGCGCTCCATCAGCTGGATCACCTTGGCCGCCCGGTCGCGGAAGCCCTCGAGAAGCTCGTGGACGTCGCTGAAGAAGCCGGCGATGTCGTCGAGGAAATCCCCTCCGATGAAGCGCGCGATGCGCTTGAAGACGTAGCTCGCTCCGAGGCTCAGCAGCTTGAAGCTCATGCGTCCCGCCCGCCGGTAGGAGCTGACGAGCAGGCTGACCGCCGGACTCTCCACGAGGTCGATCATCTTGCGCGGAGCGTCGAGGAAGTCGAGCGCGTTGGCCGTGGGGGGCGTGTCCAGCACCAGGAGGTCGTAGCGCCCCGTCTCGGAGAGCTCGTAGAGCTTCTCCATCGCGGCGTACTCCTGGCCCCCGGCGAGGCGGGTCGAGAGCTCCCGGTAGATGCGGTTGTCGAGCACGCGTCGCGCGGCGGCGGGGTCGGCGGCGTAGCGCAGGATCAGGTCGTCGAAGGTGTGCTTCTGGTCCAGCATCATCGCCGACAGAAGGCCGGTGGGCAGCCCCGCGGCGACCATCTTCTCGTCGGGGACCACGCGCTCCTGGTGGTCGAGCGCTCCGAGACCGAGAGAGGTCGCGAGGCGGCGCGCCGGGTCGATGGTCATCACGAGCGTCCGGCGCCCGAGGCGGGCTGCCAGGAGCCCGAGCGTGGCGGCGGTGGTGGTCTTCCCAACGCCCCCCGCCCCCACCGTAACCAGCACGCGCTTGGTCTTCACGAGGGATTGCAGGCCCTGGGGAGCGGCCTGCACGGCTGCGTCGCTCATGCGGCCGGGGACCGTAGCACAGGGCGTCGGTCGAGCCCACCATGATATACTCGCGGGCAATGCCGCGCTGGACGCCGCTCGTGGTGCTGGCCCTCGGAGCCCTCGGCCCCGGGTGCAAGAAGGACCGAGAGCTGCGCGACGACGAGAGCCTGAAGGTCGTCGTCGCCGAGGACCGGAAGCTCGCCCAGCGCGAGGAGGACCTCCTGGCCAGGCGCGGCACGCTCCAGCGCGAACGCGCCACCATTCGCGACCGGCGCTCGGAGCTGATCACCAAGAAGCTCTCCCTCGAGGACACCGACGCCCCCGGCAAGGCCGCCCTCGAGCAGGAGGAGTCGAAGCTGGTGAACCTCGAGGCGCGGCTGGCCGACCAGGAGGTGGCGCTGAACCGCCGCCTGCAGACGCTGCTCGACGAGAAGACGAACCTCGCCGACAAGGTGGGCCAGGACCAGAGCAAGCACTGGCTCCTCGCGCGGCGGGAGCACAGCATCGCCTTGCGCGAGAAGGAGACCGCGCGCCGCGAGACCGACATCGCCCGGCGCGAGAAGCTCATCGCCGAGCGGGAGCAGGCCTTCGCCGTGCGGCAGGCCAAGGTCTGCCCGGGACGCGTGACCACCGTCGTGCAATCGGTCCCCTCGCCGCGGCCCGCCACGGGCGAGAAGTACACGCGCAAGGAGGTGGAGGCGATCTACAACGGCGCGATGAAGGGAATGCGCGCCAAGGGGATCCTGGCGGTGGACCTTCCCGCCGGGGCGGACCGTCTGATGGGCGAGGTGCGGCACGCGGTGGCCAAGGGGGACTTCGGACGGGGCAAGTACGCCGCCGACCAGCTCCTCGCCGCCGTCCGCGCGGTCCAGATCGATCGCTCCTTCATCGGGGCGAAGATCGGTCGGCTCGCGGCGGCCATCCGGCAGCGCCCACCGCCCCGGGGCCAGCGTCCGAAGGTAGACGCGCTCTTCCAGCAGGCCACCGGAAGCTACGGCGACGGCCACTTCGCCGAGGCCAACCGCAAGCTGAACCGCATCTACGGGCTGTTGCAGTAGCGCGGGGGGGGTTGTTCGTGCGAGGACACGGCCTTGACGTCAAACCCGCATTCTGCTAGTATGGGCCTCATTCATGTTGGCACGCAAACACAAATCCTCCTCGGGCGATGACCGGTGTTCGGACACGCGTCTGCCGGCGGGTTTTGCGAAGCAGCTTCCGTTAGCTATGCGGGAGGCGACGCGTTGGGGCGGGAAGCGCGAAGGTGCGGGGCGCAAGAAGCGGCCGGGGAGCGGACTGCCGCACCGGGCGCGACCGCTTCTCGCCAGCCGGTTTCCGGTGCACGTGACGATGAAGGTGGTGGAGGGGCTGCCCAACCTGCGGAGCAAGAAGCAGCTCCGCGCGATCGAGAAGGCCTTCGTGAAGTCGGCGGGGCGGTTCGGGATGAACCTCGCGCACTACTCGATTCAGAAGAACCACCTGCACCTCGTGACGGAGGCCAAGGACCGCGGCGTGCTGATGCGAGGGCTGCGCGCGCTGGCGATCCGGCTCGCGCACGCGCTGAACCGCACGGTGAGCCGCAAGGGGCGCGTATTTCGGGACCGCTACCACCAGCACATCCTGAAGACGCCGAGCGAGGTGAAGGCCGCGCTGGCGTACGTGCTTCAGAATTCGCGAAAACACAGCGTCGCACGGGGCAAGTGGGTGCCGAAGCGCGACCTCGACGCGTGCAGCTCGGCGCGCTACTTCGATGGATGGAAGGACCTCACGCCGCTTCCCCCCGATGGGAAGCCGCCGGTGCTCGAACCGCGGACCTGGCTGCTCAAGACGGGCTGGAAGCTGCGAGGGTTGATTCCGACAAGCGCGGTGCCGGGCACGTAGGGCCCGCCGAGGACCGGCTGCCGCGCCAGAGCGCCTACGGCGGCGTCCCCACCACCATCAACCTCGGGGGCCGGCTGGATTCCCGGGACGAGAACTCGACGCCCGTCTTCGTGGTGGTCTGGAGCACGAGGTTCACCGTGCCGTTGCCGGTCACGAGGGGCGTGACGTCGAACTCGACCCAGGTGCTCGCGGTGACGGCCCCCTTGTCGTCGCTCGCCGGGCCGGTGGCACCCGGGGCGTTGGCCCAGGTCACGCCGCTCTCGGTCCACGCGCCGGAGGTGGGGTGGACCGCGGGTCCGTCGGCGACGGCCTGCGTGGCGTAGAGAAAGAGCCGCGCGGCCTGCACCTTGGGCAGGCCGGAAAGACTGAAGCGCAGGAAGCTCTTCGTGCGAGGGGCGCTGCCGTCCACGTCCAGGAAGACCGCGCTGCCGTAATTGGTCGTCGGGGTGGCCTCGTCCACCACCGCGTCGGCCACGGCCGTGAAGTTCAAGATGATCGGCTTGGGTGCGTCGACGCCGCGATCCGCCGGGCGCGTATCGGGGGGGCGCGCGTCGGGCAATCGCACGTCGGGGCGCGGCACGACGCTGTCTCCCGAGAGGTCCGGGCGCGGCGCCGCATCACGCGGAGCTCCATCTCGCGCGGCTCCCGCTTCCACCACGCCACCGCCGTCGGCGCCCGAGGAACCGCACGGCGCTTCCTGGCTGCTCGAAGATCCGGGACATTGATCGACGGCGTCGGGCAAGCCGTCGCGATCGCCATCCGGCAGGAGCCCGGCCTGCAGCGTGACGCTGGCCGATTCCTGGCGCCCGGCCTGCACGGCGACCCGCACGGCGCCCTGCCCGACCGGGGCCTGCTGCACCTCGGCGGTGACCACGATGCGGAGGCTCCCCCGCTCGCCGGGGGGATAGAGCACCACGGTCTCGGGCAAGCGAATGGTGGAGCCGGTGGTTGGCGATAGGTACTGGGTGACCGCAAGCCCGCGCTCCTCGTAGATCTTGAGGAGCAGCCGCTCGGGGGGCGGGACCGTCGGCCCGCGGACCTCGAGCAGCACGCTGGTCGCCCGCTGGCTGCAGGCGCACAGCGACAGCGCCGCGCAGGCGGCGGCATAGAAGGAGGTTGCTCGCTCTCGCGTGCAGGTCCGACGCATGACCCCGGCTTCGTGATCCCCACGATACCACGCCCGATGGTCCGCCGTGCCCCTCCCTGCGCTGCGCCGCGAACGCTCCCGGCCGCGAACGCGCCTCACCGCCCGAGCGCGTAGAGGAGCTGCGCCCGAGCGAGCCCCAGGTTGTATTCCGCGAGCACCCGCTGCCCCCCCGCGTCCGTGACCTTGGTCTGGGCGTCGCCGAGCTCGATCCCGCTCCCGGCCCCCGTCTGGTAGCGCGCCTCGGCCAGCCGCAGACGCTCGCGCGCGTTCACCACCGCCTGGCCGGCCGCGCCGAGCGCCGCCTGCGCCCCACGCACGCCGAGCTGCGCCTGCACGAGCTCGAAGAGCACCTGCTGGCGCAGGCTCTCCTCCTGCGCCCCGAGACTCGAGAGGGAGTGCTCGGCCTCTCGCACCTGCGCCCGCGTGATCCCCCCCTGAAAGATGGCCCACGAGAGCGACACCCCCAGGCTGAAGTTCCAGGCCATGGCGTCGAGCTGGCTCCCCGCCTCGGTGAAGCCCGCCGAGAGCGCCAGCGACGGCCCGTACGCGCCGCGCGTCGCCCGCAGGCTCTGCCGCTGCGCCTCGAGCTGCGCCCTCAGACTCGCCAGCTCGGGCCGCGCCGCGACCGCCCGCACGAGTAGCCCCTGAGCCTCCCAGGTCTCCTCGACGAGCGGGGGCAAGCTCTCGTCCGCGACCTCGAAGTCTCCCCCCGCGGGGGCCCCCATGGCCTGGCCGAGCTGGGCCTTCGCCAGTCGGTACGCGTTCTCCGCGTTGATGGCCTGCAGTCGCGCGTTCGCCACGTCCGTCCGGCTCTGCGCCAGGTCGATAGCCGGCCGCGTACCCACCTCCACGAAGCCCTCCACCTGCCGGAGGTGCCGCTCCTGGTTCGCCAGCGCCTCCCGCGTGACGACGATCAGCGCCTTCTGCGCGCGAGCCTGCAGGAAGGCCGCCCGCACGCGCTGGAGCACCTGCCCCCGCGTCGCCCGCGCCGCCTCCTCGGCGCCGCGCGCGCTCGCCTGCGCCGCACGATAGCGACCGAGGGTCTGCCCGAAGTCGTAGATCGGCTGCGTGAGGGCGAGGCTCGCGCTGAAATAGTTGAAGCCCTCGAAGCTCGCGCTCTGCCCCGCCACCGAGAGCTGGCTCGGCAGGCTCCCCGGTCGCGGCGCAAAGTTCGCCGTGGCCCGCTGATAGAGCAGCGTGCCGGTGACCTGCGGCAGGAAGGCCGCGCGCGCCTGTCCCACGCGGGCCGCCGTGGCGAGGGCGCTCTCGCGCACCTGGACCAGCTGCGGCTGGTGGCGTTCGGCGGTCTGCACCGCCTCGGCCAGGGTGAGCACGCGAACGGGCACCAGCAGGGAGACGAGCCAGGTGGCGATCATCACTCGTACCTCAGGGCCTCGATCGGATCGAGGCGCGACGCCTTGTGCGCGGGATAGAGGCCGAAGACCACGCCCACGAGCGCGCTGAACCCCACGGCCACCATCACGATGTCCGGCCGGACGAGCACCGGCCAGCCGAACTGCGAGCCGATGCGACTCGCCGCGCCGATCCCGAGCGCCATGCCGATCACTCCGCCGATCATGGAGAGGACCAGCGCCTCGACGAGAAACTGCGCGCGGATGTGCCGCGGCTTGGCGCCCACGGCCATACGCACCCCGATCTCCCGCGTCCGCTCGGTGACGCTCACGAGCATGATGTTCATGATCCCGATCCCTCCCACGATGAGCGAGACGATCGCGATGCTGGCGAGGAGCGTGGTGAGCGTCTCCGTGCTCTGCTGAAAGGCCGACGCCATCTCGGTCACGTTGTGGACCGAGAAGTCGTTGTCCCCGCCCGGCGGGATGCGGTGCCTCTCGCGCAGCAGCCGCGTCACGTCGCGCACCGCCCGCTCGGTGTCCCCTTGCGTGCTCGCGCCGAGCATGATCATGCCGTTGATGAACTGCCGCATCCCCCCCTCGATGCGGCTCTCGAAGGCCGCGGCCGGCACGTAGACCGCGTCGTCGGCGTTCTGCCCCATGCCCGACTGTCCCTTGGGCACGAGCACGCCCACGACCTCGAAGGGGACGTTCTTCAGGCGCACGAAGCGACCGACCGGATTCACCTCGGGGCCGAAGAGCTTCTCGGCCACCACCTGGCCGAGGACCACCACCTTGGTCCCCGCCTCCACCTCGGCCTGGTCGAAGAGCCGGCCGAGGCTGGCCTTCCAGCTCCGGATGGCGAAGTACTCGGGCGTGGTCCCGATGATCCCGGTCCCCCAGTTCTGCTCCTCGGAGATCACCTGCCCGGCGCTGCGCAGGAGCGGCGCCGCGTAACGGACGCTCGAGAGCTCCGCGCGAATGGCCCGCAGGTCCTCCCAGGTGAGCGACGGCTGCGAGCCGAAGCCCCCGTGGGCGCCGCCGGCGGTGGTGGTCCCCGGCATCACGACCACCAGGTTCGTGCCGAGCGAGGTGAAGGCCTGCTCGACCCGGGCCTTGGCTCCTTCGCCGATAGCCACCATCGCGATGACGGCTGCCACGCCGATGATCACCCCGAGCATCGTCAAGAGCGACCGCGTCTTGTTGCGCAGCAGCGCCCGCACGGCCACCTGGAAGGTCACGAAGGGGTTCACGCCCGGGCCTCCTCCGGTTCGTGCGGGACCTGCAGCTCGTCGGAGGCGAGGAGCCCGTCCTTGATCACCACCAGGCGCGAGGCGTAGCTCGCCACGTCCCGCTCGTGCGTCACGAGCACCACGGTGATGCCGCTGCGGCCGAGCTCGCGGAGCAGCGCCATGACCTCCACCTGCGTCGCCGAGTCGAGGTTCCCCGTGGGCTCGTCGGCCAGGATGATCTGCGGCCGGGTCACGATCGCCCGGGCGATGGCCACCCGCTGCTGCTGGCCCCCCGAGAGCTGGCTCGGCTGGTGGCGCGCGCGGTCCCCGAGCCCCACGCGCGCCAGCGCCTCGAGGGCTCGACGCCGCCGCTCGCGCGTCCCTACCCCGGCGTAGATCAGCGGGAGCTCCACGTTCTCGAGCGCGGTGGTCCGACGCAGCAGGTTGAACCCCTGGAAGACGAAGCCGAGCGACCGGTTCCGCGTCTCGGCGAGCTGATTCCGGTTCAGCGCGCTCACCTCACCGCCGGCGAGCAGGTAGCGGCCGGCGGTCGGCCGGTCGAGGCAGCCGATGATGTTCATCAGCGTCGACTTCCCCGAGCCCGAGGCCCCCATGATGGCCACGAACTCCCCCGCCCCGATGCCGAGGGTGATCCCCCGCAGCGCGCGGACCTCCACCTCGCCCATACGGTAGGTCTTCTCCACCGCGTCGAGCGTAATCAGGCGAGCCTCGGCCGACGACGACATGGACGCCGCTCACAGCCGCCGCATGAAGCCGCGGCCGCCGCCGGGGCCGCCGCCCGGTGGCGCCGCCGCGCCGCGTTCGCCGCCCGCGTCGGTCACCACCTCGTCCCCTTCGCGCAGCTCCCCCTCGCGGATCGCGGTCCGGCTGCCGTCGGAGATGCCGACGCGCACCACGCACGGCGTCGGCACCCCGTCGCGCAGGACCCAGAGCACGCGACGATCTCCGCGCACCTTCGTCGCCACGGCTCCCTCGGCGTCGGTCGCCGCGTCGTCGGTGCCGCGCCCCTTCCCGCGCCCGGCGTCCCGGCCGCCAACCTTCTTACGCGCCTCGCCACGCGCGTCACCTGCGGACCCTGCCCGGTCTCCGCTCCGCGCGCGCCACTCCGCCGGCGCGCGAAAACGCAGCGCGGCGTTCGGCACCCGGAGGGTGTCCTCGGCCTCGGCGTAGACGAAGGTCACGTTCGCGGTCATGCCCGGCTTGAGCTTGAGCTCGGCGTTCTCGACCTCCACCACCACGTCGTAGGTCACGACGTTCTGCACCGTCTGGGGGGCGTTGCGCACCTGCCGCACCGCCCCCTTGAACGGCTGCTGCGGATACGCGTCCACGGTGAAGGTCACGGGCATCCCCGACACGATGCGCCCGATGTCGGCCTCGGCCACGTTGGTGTGCACCTCCATCTTGCGCAGGTCCTCGGCGATGGTGAAGAGCGTCGGCGCCTGGAGCGACGCCGCCACGGTCTGGCCCACGTCCACGTTGCGCGAGATGACGATCCCGTCGATGGGAGAGACGATCGTGGTGTAGGCCAGGTTCACGCGGGACTGGTTGTGGGCCGCTCGGGCCTGGGCCAGCGAGGCCGCCGAGGCCTTCTCCTGCGCCTCGGCCGCCTCCGCGGTGGCCCGCGCCGTGTCCAGGTCCGCCGGTGCGACGAGCCGACGCTCCGCCAGCGCCCGCGTGCGACGGAGCTGGCGCTGCGCCTCGGCCGCCTGCACGCGCGAGCGGGCCAGCGAGGCCTCGGCCGCCGCGTGATTGGCCCGGGCCTGCTCCACCGCGGCCTCGAAGAGCTGGGGATCGATGCGCGCGATGACCTGCCCCTTCTTGACGCGGTCGTTGAAGTCGACATTCAGGTTCCGGATGCGCCCCGAGACCTGGCTCCCCACCTGCACCGTGACCCGGGGCTGCAGCGCACCGGCCGCCACCACCCGGGCCACCACCGACCCGCGATCCACCCGCGCCGTCTCCAGCTTCGGCCCGGCCGGCCGCTTGGTCCGGCCGTAGAGGAACCACCCCCCGGCCGCCAGGGCGAGCCCCGCCACGAGGGTGATCCAGACGGCGCGCGCTTTCATCGTTCTCCTCGGTCTCGCGCCGGCGAGTATGGGCCGCCCCCCGCGAATGGGTCAATCATAGGACCCGCGAGGAGCGTCACCGGATGACGACGAGGAGTGGCGAAAGACGGAGGCGACTACAGGGCGTCGGCTACAGGGCGTGGACTACAGGGCGTCGAGGAGGCGCTTCAGCAGGCGTTTCATGAGCGGCTGCGGTTTCGCCTTGGGCTGCGGGGCGACGCGGAAGATCCCGGCCACGTTGAGCGCGTGGCCCAATCCCGCCACAGAGCTTCGGGCGCGGTCCACTTGATCGACCAGTCGCGTGAGCTCCGGGTTGCCTATCAGCATGGTGCGCCCCACTCCCGCCGCGGTCGAGGCGAGCATCGAGAGCTGGTGCACGACGATCCAGCTCTCGCGAGACATCGGGGTCTGCCCGCGGAGCAGCTCGTGCGCTCGCCGGTTATACGCCTCGAGCAGACCCGTGTAGGCTCGGGCCTCGAGCTGGACCAGCACGATCCCCTGCTGCTGGGTCAGGGGGGGCGCCGTGAGGCGGCTGCGCAGCGGTTTCACGGCGGCCACCGCCCCATCGTGATCTCCGGCAGCGAGCGCCTGCTCCGCCTCGAAGAGCCGCCGGTCCGCGATCTCCAGCCTCCCCCCGGACGCCCTCGTCCTGAGGACCCGCGATAGCCACTGCGCCTCGTGGAGCGCGTCGGTCAGCGAGATATGCGCCGAGTCGTGCTTGGGCAGCGCCCCCGCGTCGCGCAGCCGAATGGCCGAGCTCGTGAGCGCCTCGAGCTGCTCCACCTGCCCCTTCGCCTCGCCCGGCAACGCGCCGGTCCCCCCCCCGGAAAGAGCCTTCAACGTGGAGGCCATCGTCCCGTCGAGCAGCGTCTCGAAACACTCGGCCGCCTCGTGATGCGCCCTCTGCCGCTGACCGACGGTCATGCGATTCCAGTGCTTCTGCTGCAACCTCCCGATGGCCTGGAGCCCCAGCGTGGGGTTCTTGTTCTGCGTCCGGTAGTAGCGCGCGTAGCCGACCATCCGCTCGACCAGCCGCTCCTGCGGGGACACACCGCTCTTCACCTGCACCTTGCGCTGGGTCGGCATCGCGTCGACGCGAGGTCCCGCGGTGAGGGCTCCGATGCAGGCAGCGAGAGCACACAGCGAAGTGAACCATCTAGGCAAACAGCGCCTCCGGGGGTCGGTCCATGGTTCTCTTGGACGAAGCACGGCGTGTGCCACCGAGGGCCTGGCCCAAGCGCCGGAGATCCTTGATCCGCGCGCCGGTGGCCGCAGAAGCCACGCCGCGGACCGGTCGGGTCAATCGACCCCAGGCGCCTGTCGCTCCCCCCACAACAAGCGCGGCGCGGCCCCTCCGAGCGCCACCACCGCGTGCCGACCGCCGGGGCTTGGCCAGCGCGCGAGGATCCCCGCCTCCTCGGGAAGGAAGGGCTGCACGGCCAGGCGGCCGAGGTCGAGCGCCAGTCCCGCGCCGTCCCCCACCACGAGCACGTGTCCTCCGAGCCACTCCGGCTCGCGCGACCCCGGGCACGCGGGCGGGAGGTTCCCGAGTCGGTCGAGCTCGCGCGCGAGCTCCGTCGACGCCGCGGGAATGGTCCGAGTGCCGAGGTGGTCGGTGACCGTCAGGCGCGCGCCCTCGAGCTCCAACCAGTAACGACCGTCGGGCGAGAGGATCCCCGCCGGCTCGACGGTCACGACCTCGCCGGAACGCGGCGCCCACCCGAAGTAGCGATAACGGGGCGTCGGCGTCTCCACGGCCTGACGCAGCCAGAGCCCCTCCGGCCGCCATTGATAAGGAAGGGCCCCCCCGTCGGGACAAAGCTCCGCGTCCCGCTCGGCCGACGGCACCCGCCGCACGAGCGTGGTCCACCCGCCCTGCTCCTCGCGGCGGCGCGCGCCCAGAGCCAGCGCCCGCCCGTCGGGAGACCAGACGGGCCCTGCCTCCTCGACGGCGAGCTGCCACCGCTCCCGCCCTTCGACCCAGCGCCGCAGGTCCCCCGACTCCACGTCCAGTAGATCGATGGCCCCTACCCCGTCGCGAAGACGCGCCACCGCCACCACCTGTTGCCCGTCGGGGGCCGCCACGAGCGCCCCCACCGTCCCGTCGATCCTGCCGCAGCACACGGGCGGCTCGTCGAGCGCGGCCCAGAGCCAGAGCGTCGAACGGTCGCCGTCGGGAAGCGCGCAGAGGAACCGCTCGCCGGCCCAGCAGGCGGCTCGCACGCCCGCCCCGTCGGCCTGCACCGCGCGGGCAGAGCCTCCGAGCGGGCACAGCTCCTCGATCAACGAAGCCGGAGGCCTTCCCCCCACAGCGCTGGCGTGCGTCACGGTGCGATCCTGCGACCCCTGGGTTTCACGCAGTATAGCCCGTACCCGACCCGAGCCGAACCACCGCTACCCGAGACGCTGCCCTTGCGGGCCGAGACCCCGATTTCCGAGCACGCGCTCCAAAATTCGGGAGCCAGCCGCAGCGCGGCATCCGCGAGCGCGGCCGCAAGTGGCTATAGGAGCCAGGCCTCCTCTCGTTTTCGGGGACGCCCAGGTTGGCACTCGGCTTGCTCAACTCCGCACAGCTCCATGCGTTGAGCCCCAAGCACTCCCTGAGGTGATCATGCTGACCTGGCGTCGCGCGCTGGCAGGCTGCGTCCTGCCCTCGCTCCTCGTGTGCCTCGCGTCCGCCGAACGGGCGCCGAAACCGAAGGCTCCCCCCCCGAAGCTGCCGCCGAGCGCCCAGGCCGTGCCCCTCGTCATCCAGCCCTACGGCTTCGATTGCGGGGCCGCCGCCGCCCGTGCCGTCCTCTATTACTGGGGCGCGTATCAGGGCTCGCAGCGCAGCCTCTACCCGATCCTCAACACCCGGTCGAGCTACGGCACCTCCCCGCGGGACCTCCTGCGCGGGGTGCGGCGGCTGGGCCTGAAGGCGGAGCTCAAGGAGCGGATGACCGTCCCCGCGCTCCGCAAGGCCCTCAAGGAGGGCTACTCCGTGCTGGTCGAGCTCCAGGCCTGGATCGACCGGAGCGGGCCGAAGATCCCCTGGGCCGAGCGCTGGGACGACGGGCACTGGACCGCGGTCGTGGGCGTGGACCGGCACTACGTCTACTTCATGGACCCGTCGTCGGGGGACAGCACGCGCCCGGTGGGGACCGCCGCCTACGCGTACATCCCGATCAAGGAGTTCAAGGAGCGCTGGCACGAGTGGGACGAGGACGGCAAGCGGCTGAAGCACTTCTTCCAGCCCGGCGTGCTGATCAAGGGAGACCGCCCCGCGGGTCTGCCCCTCGGGACCGTGATTCAGGGCAAGCGCCCCGTCGAGGCGCCCCTGAAGAACCTCGTACGGATGCTCTAGGAAGCCCATGACGACCCCTACCACCGCCCGTCTCCGTGCTCTCGCCCCCCTCGCCGTCGCCCTCGCGCTCGTCCTCGGGCTCGCCCCCGCCGAGGCCCGACGCGCGTCGCAGCCCGCGGCGCGCGAGGTCGAGCGCGCGCGTCCCGCCCTCGCCCCCGTCCCCTTCGACGTGCAGGTCGGCCGCTATCGCCGCCACGTGGAGCTCTTCGCCGGCCGGCACGTGACCACCGTGACGAACGCGAACGGCCAGCGCCGCCGCGTGCGCTTCACCGACCGCTACGTGGCGAGCCCGCGCCACCAGCTCGCCGAGGCCGCGAACTGGCTCGAGGCCCACTACCGCGCGCGGGGCCTCTCGGTGGAGCGGCAGCGGATCCGCTACGAGGGCCAGGTCCTGGAGAACGTGATCGTCACCTTCCCCGGAGACTCGAAGGAGGCTGTCCTCCTCTGCGACCACTACGACACCGCCGACAAGGAACAGATCCGCAAGTACACGCTGCCGCAGCTCACGCGCGACTACGGGCTCACGCGCCGGCAGATCGCGCGGCACCTGGGGAAGCTCGAGCTCGGTCAGGCGGTCCCCGGCGCCGACGACAACGCGAGCGCCACCGCCGCGCTGCTCGAGATGGGAGAGCTCCTCTCGGCCTGCCGCACGAACGGCGTGCGCCTGAAGAAGACGGTCAAGCTCGTGCACCTGGTGGGCGAGGAGATGCCGGCCGACTGCCTCGGCGCGCGCGCCTACGTGAAGCGCGCGGTGGCCCGCCGCGAGAAGATCGCCGGCGTCTTCGTGATGGACATGATCGGCGTGGATCGCGAGGGGCGAAAGAAGCTTCAGCTCTGCCCCGGGCGGAGCGCCGCCTCGCGCGAGCTGGCCGGCCGCATCGAGCGCAAGGTGGGCGAGCTCGGCCTCGACCTCCGGCCGGTGGTGCGCACCTACGGCGCCCAGACCTCGTACCTCGACCAGACCGACGGCATCATCTTCTCGAAGGCCGGTATCCCGGTGGTGCTCCTCAACGAGCACGTGAACTACCGCCACGACCGCTTCCGCGTGGGCTACCACGACGAGTTCGACATCCCCGAGCTGATGTCCTTCGACTACGCGGCGAACGTCACGCGGGCCGCGCTGTCGGCGGCGCTCGACCTCGCGGGTCCCTATCGCCCCGCGGCGTCGGCGCGCCGTCGCCTGCGCCAGTAGAGGTAGACGGGGACCCCCGTCGCCACCAGCCCGAAGCCCGCCAGACTGGCCCACGGCCGCTCGACGAAGCCGTTCAGCATCACGAAGGCCGTCCCCGCGATGTAGACGAGCGGCGTGACCGGGTAGCCCCAGGTGCGGTACGGACGCGGCGCCTCGGGGACCTTGCGGCGCAGCACGAAGACCGCCGCCCCCGTCGCGGCGTAGAAGGCCATCGCCGCGCACATGGCCATGGTGAAGAGCTGGTCGTAGGTGCCGAAGATGACGAGCGCGGCGGCCCAGATTCCCTGCGCCATCACCGCCGCGGCCGGCGTCCCGTGCTTCGCGTCCACCTTGCCGAGCGCCGGCAGAAAGAGCCCGTCCCGCGCCATGGCGAAGTAGATGCGCGGCCCGGTGAGGATCATCGCGTTCATGCTGCTGAAGGTGGAGGCGAGCACCACGGCCACGAGCAGGACGGTCCCCTTGGCCCCGAAGAGCGAGGTCGTCGCCACCTCGGCCACGCGCACCGTCTCCTTGAGCCGGTCGATCGGGATCACCGCCAGGTAGACGTAGTTGATCGCCACGTAGAGCGCCGTCACGAGCAGCGTGCCGAGGAGCAGCGCGAGCGGGAGGTTCCGGCGCGGGTTCTTCACCTCGCCGGCGCTGAAGGTGATGCAGTTCCAGCCGTCGAAGGTCCAGAGCACCGCGATGAGTCCCACGCCGAAGGCCGCCGCGCCGGGCCAGGGGGGCGTGCCGGCGAAGGGAGCCCGCACGGCCTCCGTGCCGCCGCTGTGCACGAGCACGCTCCCGACGAGGCCGATGGCCAGGATCGCCCCCACCTTGGCCAGCGTGAAGACGTTCTGTAGCCGGCTGCTGTCCTTGACCCCGTAGACGTTGAGCCAGGTGAGGAGGAGCACCGCGGCCACCGAGGCGACGCCGCGGGGCACCTTGGGGAAGAAGAAGCTCAGGTACTCGGCGAAGCCGGCGGAGACGGCGGCGATGGACCCCGAGTGCACGACCGACAGGTAGGCCCACCCGAAGAGGAAGGCGGGCAGGTCGCCGAACGCCTCGCGCAGAAAGACGTACTGCCCCCCGGCCTTGGGCATCATCGCGCCGAGCTCGGCCAGCGTCAGCGCTCCGGCGAGGCAGATCAGGCCGCCGGCGCCCCAGACGGCGAGCACCCAGCTCGGGTGCGGCAGGGCCTTGGCGATGCTTCCGGTGGTGAGGAAGATCCCCGACCCGATCACCAGCCCGACGACCACCATCACCGAGTCGAAGAGCCCGAGCTGCCGTGCGAGCTCCGAGTCCTCGGAAAAGGCTCCGTGCTCGTGCGCGTTGTCCATCGCCCGCCTCGGCCAGGGAAGAGAGAGCCGACGTTTGAATGCCGAACCGCGCAGATGTACCATTGGGCGCGCCAAAACGATACCGGCGGGCCTCAGGCGATCGGATCCATCCAGCATGAGCTCGAACCACCGCTTCCCCGACAGTCCGGTCTTCTATCGGAACCTGCAGCGCACCTTCCCGCTCATCGTGCGGGGCGAAGGGATCTACCTCTTCGACGAACAGGGGAAGCGCTACCTCGACGGCTCGAGCGGAGCGATGGTGGTGAACGTCGGTCACGGCGTGCCCGAGATCGCCGACGCCGTCGCGGCGCAGCTGCGCCAAGTGGCCTACGTGAACGGCACGCAGTTCACGAATGCGCCGGTGGAGGCGCTCGCGCGCGAGCTCCTCGAGGTGCTGCCGCCGCCGCTCCGCTACAGCTACTTCCTCTCGAGCGGCTCCGAGGCGATCGAGGCCGCGGTGAAGCTCGCGCGGCAGGTCTGCCTCGAGCGCGGGAGGCCGGGCAAGTGGAAGGTCATCACCCGCACCCCGGCCTACCACGGCAACACCATGCTCGCCCTCTCGCTCTCGGCGCGGGAGCATTACCGCAAGAGCTACCAGCCCTACCTCGGCACCTTTCCGCGCATCGCGTGCCCCGACGACTACCGGCATCCGGGGTGTCCGGCCTGCACGGGGGACGCGCTCGAGGCGGCGATCCTGACCGAGGGACCCGAGAGCGTGGCGGCCTTTCTGGCCGAGCCGATCGTGGGCTCCTCGGGGGGCGCGCTCGTCCCGGGCGAGGGCTACTACCGGCGGATCCGCGAGATCTGCGACCGCTACGACGTGCTCTTCATCGCCGACGAGATCCTGGCCGGGATGGGGCGCACGGGGCGGTGGCTGAGCCTCGAGCACTGGGAGGTGGCCGCCGACATCGTGACGCTCGGCAAGGGCCTCACCGGCGGCACGGCCCCGCTCTCGGCGGTGGTCGCGCGCCCCGAGCTCGTCGAGCTCCTCGCGGCGAACCAGGGCTACTTCAACCACGCGCAGACCTTCTCGCACGCGCCGGCGGCCTGCGCCGCGGGACTCGCCACCCTGCGCTACCTCAAGCAGCACCGGCTGGTCGAGCGGGCGGCGACGCTCGAGGCCCCCTTCTTCGACGCCCTGAGGCGGCTCGACCGCCACGCGATCGTGGGCAGCATCCGCGGCAAGGGGCTCCTCGCGGGGATCGAGCTCGTCGCCGATCGCACGACGAAGGAGCCCTTCGCGCGCTCCGAGCGGGTGGCGGAGCGGCTGACGGCGCGGGCCCTCGAACGCGGCCTCATCGTCTGGCCCAACGTGGGCAACGTGGACGGCCAGCGGGGGGACCTCCTGCTCGTGGCCCCGCCGCTCGTCATCTCGAAGGCCCAGCTCGACGAGCTCGTCGGACTCCTCGACGAGGCGCTGACCGAGCTGTGAACGCGACGCCCCGCTCCGCGGGAGGAGAGCCCATGGCGAACGAGCCCAAGATCACCTACACCACCCTCCTCTCCTCGGAGAGCTTCCACGCCGACTACGAGCAGGCCTGCCGCGCGCTCGAAGGGCGCTTCGGCGCGCTCCACCGCAACGTGATCGCCTCCGCCCCCTCCGAGTCGTCGCGAGTCGCCGAGGTGCACGCGCCGCACGATACGCGCCTGCTCCTCGGGCGCGTGCAGCGCGCCTCCGCCAAGGAGGCCAGCCTGGCCCTCTCGGCCGCGCACGCCGCCTTCCCCGCCTGGAGGGACACCCCCTGGCGCGCTCGCGCGGCGCTGCTGCGCCAGGCCGCCGAGCGCCTGCGCGCCCGCCGCACCGAGCTCGCCGCGCTGATGTCCTTCGAGGTGGGCAAGAACCGCTTCGAGGCGATGGGCGAGGCCGAGGAATCGGTGGACCTCATCGAGTACTACTGCTCGCTCCTCGAGCGCCACGACGGCTACCGCGAGCCGATGAACCGCCTCGGCGCCGACGAGGAGAACGAGAGCGTCTACCGCCCCTACGGGGCCTGGACCGTGATCGCGCCCTTCAATTTTCCGGCGGCCCTCTCGGTCGGCATGATCTCGGCCGCGCTCCTCGCCGGGAACACCGTGGTCTACAAGCCCGCCGAGCAGGCGCCGTTGACCGGGCACCTGCTCTTCGAGGTGCTGGCCGGCGCGGGTCTGCCACCCGACGTCCTGCAGCTCGTCTGCGGCGACGGCGAGGAGGCCGGGCAAGCCCTCGTCTCGCACCCGCTCTGCGCGGGCGTGGCCTTCACCGGCTCGTACGCCGTCGGCATGCAGCTCTACCGGTCCTTCGGCAGCGACTACCCGAAGCCGATGGTGATCGAGATGGGCGGCAAGAACCCGGCGATCGTGCTCGCCAGCGCCGACCTCGACGCGGCGGCCGAGGGGGTGATGCGCTCCTCCATGGGCTACGGGGGCCAGAAGTGCAGCGCCTGCTCGCGCGCCTACGTGGCCCGCGAGGTGCTCGAGCCGTTCCTCGACCGGCTCGTCGCGCGGGTCCGCGGCCTCACGGTCGGCCCGCCGACGGCGCGCGAGACCTTCCTCGGGCCGCTCATCAGCGCGCAGGCCAAGGTCGGTTTCGCGCACCACGTGGCGCGCGCCCGGGCGGAGGGACACCAGCTACTGGTCGGCGGAGACGCCCTCTCCGACGAGCGGCTGGCCCACGGCCACTACGTCCCCCCGACCGTCGTGCGCTGCCGGGACGGTTCGAGCGCGCTCTTTCACGAGGAGCTCTTCGCGCCGCTGCTGCTCGTCGCGCCGGTCGCGGACCTCGACGAGGCCCTGACCCTCGCCAACGCCGCCCCCTACGGCCTGACCGCGGGGCTCTTCAGCCGCGTCCCGGCCGAAATAGAATACTTCCTCGCAAACATCGAGGCGGGGGTGACCTACGTGAACCGGCGCAGCGGCGCCACCACCGGCGCCTGGCCGGGAGTCAACCCCTTCGGCGGCTGGAAGGCCTCGGGCTCGACCGGGCCCGCGGGCCTCGGCCCGAACTACCTCCTCCGGTTCCTGCGCGAGCAGAGCCGGACCCGCCACGCCTACTGAACGGAGACCCACGTGACGACCCAAGCGAAGAGCTACCCGGCGATCCACACCCCTCCCCCGGGACCCAAGGCGCAGGCCCTCATCGCCGAGGACAAGAAGTACGCCTCGAACTGCTACATCAAGGCCTACCCCCTGGCCGTCGAGCGCGGGGACGGCGCGATGATCGAGGACGTGGACGGCAACCGCTACCTCGACTTCATGTCGGGGATCGGCGTGGCCACCACGGGGCACAGCCACCCGAAGGTCGTCGAGGCGATCCAGCGCGCGGCGGCCAAGTTCCTGCACATCTGCGGCACGGACTTCTTCTACGCCTCGCTCACCGGGGTCCTGCGCAAGCTCTGCGAGATCGCCCCCGGCAAGTCGCCGAAGCGGGCCTTCCTCGGCAACACCGGCACCGAGGCGGTGGAGGCCGCGATCAAGCTGGCCCGCTACCACACCAAGCGGCCCCAGCTCATCGCCTTCGCCGGCGCCTTCCACGGGCGCACGCTCGGCGCGCTCAGCCTCACCGCGAGCAAGGCCAAGCAGCGGACGGGCTTCGGCCCGCTCCTGCCGGGGGTGACGCACATCCCGTACGCCCACTGCTACCGCTGCCCCTACAACCTGACCTACCCGAGCTGCGGGCTGGCGTGCCTGCAGGTGCTCGAGGACGAGATCTTCAAGCGGCGCGTTCCGGCCGAGGAGGTCGCGGCAATCGTGGTCGAGCCGATCCAGGGGGAAGGGGGCTACGTCGTGCCCCCCCCCGACTACCTCTCCGAGCTCAAGACCATCTGCCAGAAGTACGGCATCCTCTGCGTGGCCGACGAGGTGCAGAGCGGCATCGGGCGCACCGGCCGCTGGTTCGCCTCCGACCACGTCGGGCTCGAGCCCGACGTGGTCACCACCGCCAAGGGCCTGGCCTCGGGGCTGCCGCTCGGCGCCATCGTGGCCAGGGCCGACGTCTCCACCTGGAGCAAGGGGAGCCACGGCAGCACCTTCGGCGGCAACCCGGTGGCCTGCGAGGCCGCGCTCGCCACCCTCGAGCTCGTCGAGCACGAGCTGATGGGCAACGCCGCCCGCCTCGGCCACTATCTGATGATCGAGCTGCACCGCATCAAGCAGCGCCGCCGACTGGTCGGCGACGTGCGAGGGCTCGGGCTGATGATCGGCATCGAGCTCGTGCGGGACCGCGACACCAAGGAGCGCGCCTCGAACGAGACCCAGGAGGTGATCCTGCGGGCCTTCCGCAAGGGGCTGCTCCTGCTCGACTGCGGCGAGAACGTGGTGCGCTTCTCGCCCCCCCTGACCATCGACCAGGAAGACGCCGATCGCGCGCTCGCGATCTTCGACGAGGTGCTTGCCGAGGTGGAAAACGAACGTGCGCTCTAGAAAGCTCGTTTCAATGGCCGAGGCCGTCGGCCGCTACGTCGAGGACGGCTGCACGCTGGTGATCGAGGGCTTCACGCACCTCATCTGCTTCGCCGCGGGGCACGAGATCATCCGGCAGAAGAAGCGGAACCTCGTGGCCTGTCGTCTGACCCCCGACCTGGTCTACGACCAGCTGATCGGCGCCGGCTGCGTGCGGAAGCTCGTCTTCTCCTGGGCCGGGAATCCGGGGGCCGGCTCGCTCTACGCCCTCCGTCGGGCCGTCGAGGGGGCGGGCGCCACGCCCTCGCTCGAGCTCGAGGAGTACTCGCACTTCGGCATGGTGGCGCGCTTCACCGCCGGGGCCGCGCACCTCCCCTTCTTCCCGCTGCGCGACTACCGGGGGAGCGACCTGCCCAAA
Source organism: Deltaproteobacteria bacterium (assembly GCA_020848905.1). Classification (NCBI taxonomy): domain Bacteria; kingdom Pseudomonadati; phylum Myxococcota; class Myxococcia; species Deltaproteobacteria bacterium. The sequence goes on along the minus strand of JADLHG010000006.1, from coordinate 83,891 downwards.
GTGAACCCATCGATCAAATCCGTGCGCTGCCCCTACACCGGCGAGGAGCTGGCCACGGTACCGGCGCTCCGCCCCGACGTGACGATCGTGCACGTGCAACGCGCCGACGCCGAGGGGAACGCGCAGGTCTGGGGGCTCCTCGGCGTGCAGCGCGAGGCGGCCTTCGCCGCGCGCCACGTGATCGTGGTGGCCGAGGAGATCGTCGAGCAGGCGGTGATTCGCGCGGACCCCAACCGCACGCTCATCCCGGGGACGATCGTCAGCGCGGTGGTCCACGAGCCGTGGGGCTGCCACCCCTCCTTCGCCCAGGGCTTCTACGACCGGGACAACGACTTCTACCTGCGGTGGGGCGAGCTGTCGAAGGACGCCGCGGGCCTCGAGCGCTACCTCGACGAATGGGTCTACGGCGTGGCGCATCGCGCCGAATACGTGGCCAAGATGGGCGCGGAGCTCACGCGCCTGCGGGCCCGACCCCAGCTCTGCCAGCCGGTGAACTATGGCTACTGAGTACACCGCCAACGAGATGATGATCTGCCAGGCCGCGCGGCAGCTCGAGGACGGCCAGGTCGTCTTCGTGGGGATCGGCCTGCCGAACCTGGCCTGCAACCTGGCGCGACGGCTCCACGCGCCGGACCTCGTGCTGCTCTACGAATCGGGGGCCGTGGGGGCCACGCCGGAGCGCCTGCCGGTCTCGATCGGCGACCCGTCCCTCGTCACCAACTCGCTCTCCGTCTGCTCGATGTTCGAGGTCTTCAACTACTACCTGCAGGGCGGCCGGATCGACGTGGGTTTCCTGCAAGGGGCGCAGATCGACCGCTTCGGCAACCTGAACACCACCGTGGTGGGCGACTACGCCCGGCCCAAGGTGCGGCTGCCGGGGAGCGGCGGCGCCTGCGAGATCTCGATCCTGGCGGGCAAGGTGCTGATCGTGGCCACGCAGACCAAGCGCACCTTTCCCGAGCGCGTGGACTTCATCACCTCCCCGGGCTTTCTCGACGGGCCGGGGCGGCGCCAGGAGCTCGGCCTCCCCGGAGGCGGCCCGGCGATGGTGATCACCGACCTCGGCTGCTACACGTTCGAGAACGACGAGATGATGCTCGCGTCGCTCCACCCGGGCTGCACCGTCGAGCAGGTGCGGCAGAACCTCGGCTGGGAGGTCAAGGTCGCCCCGACTCTCGCCCGGACGGAGCCCCCCACCGCCGAAGAGCTCCACCTGATTCGAGACGAGCTGACCCTCGGCGCGAGTCGCTGACCATCACCACGAAAGGATCGCCTCATGCGCGTGAGATCGGGACACCTGATCGGCCTCGCGGTCACGTTGCTCCTCGGCTGCAGCACCAAGAAGGCGCTGGAGGGAGCGACCGACGAGCTCCTCGGCGCGCTCGGCGAGGGGAGCTACGCGCGCTTCAAGGCCATGGCACACCCGGCCCTCGTGGAGCAGATCCCCGAGGCCAAGTTCGCCGCCTTCTCGCAGGTCGTGAAGCAGCTCGGCGCGCTCGGCGGGCGCAGCATGACGGGGCTCAGCGTCCAGCTCGGCGGCGGCCAGCAGGCGAGCTACGCGCTGCAGTTCGCGGGGGGCGAGGTGAAGCTCGGGCTGACCCTCACCGAGGGGAAGCTGACGGCCTTCAACCTGTCGGGCGAGGCGGTGACCAAGGCCCAGCGCGCCGCGGCCAACGAAGCCTATGCGACCTATCGCGTGGCGAGCTTCCGCTTCGAGGACGAGGCGAAGAAGGCCCACAGCAACATCTACAAGGTCGGCGAGCGCGTGCACTTCCGCATGGAGGTGCACGGCGTGACCTTCAAGGACAAGGCCACGCACCTCAAGCTGCGGCTCACGATCAAGGGCGCCGCGGGCGACGTGCTCGCGGACTTCCCGAACTTCCTCGACAAGGTGATGCGTCCCGACGTCGCGCTCCGCGTGTCCACCGTCACCGGAGACCTGAAGATTCCGCGTCCGGGCACCTTCAAGCTGGAGTTCGCGATCACCGACGTCTACAGCGGACGGTCGCTCGCCCACGCGGAGGCGATCGTCGTGGAGTAGAGTAGCCTAGCGCGTCGCGCGGCTCGCGCACGAAACTCCTGCGATGAGCCGGTCACGCGCGGCGCTTTGTGCTACCTTCTGTCGATGTCCTCCACTCCCAAAGTCTGCGCCGATATCGAATCCTACTGCACCGCCTGCCGCCTGATGACCTGGCACGTCGTCGTGGCGATGGTCGGCCAGAAACCCGCCAAGGTGGAATGCCACCGCTGCCACAAGCAGCACGCCTTCCGCGCCGGTCCGCCGGGGGAGCCGAAGCCGCGCGCCGCGGGAGGCTCTCGCAAGGCGGCGGCGGGCCCGAAGACCGACCCTCGCCCGTCACAGCTCGACGAGCGCCTCTCGGCGGGGGCGTCGCTCGCGCGGACCTACACGCCGAGGGACCGCTTCGTCGTGGACGAGGTCATCCAGCATCCCACCTTCGGCACGGGGCTGGTCACGGCGATACCAGCCGCGACCAAGATGGAGGTCCACTTCCGCGAGGGAAAGAAGCTCCTCGCCTGCGGCATGACGTAGCTTCTCGCCCCCGCGCGGCGCGTCCGCCCGCGAAGAGCCTCCTCGCTCTCCGCCACTCCCCGAACCTGCCGCGCGAATCCGAAGACCCGCTCCGGTTTCGACACGCTCGCGTGAGTCCGCAGGCCCCGTAACTACGGCGTTCCTCCACGGGCACGCTTCCTGCGATGCACCCGGCCCGGCCTCGCGCCATCTACGTCTACGTGCCTCGAACCCAAGGAGACTCCGTGATGAAACCCACTGGCTTGAAGCTCGCCCTCGTGGGCTGCGTGCTCGCCGTCGCTTCTGCGGCGCACGCCACGCCCGCCGGTCCCGCGTCGACCTCGGCGCAGATGAACAAGTACATCGGCCGCCTCTGCTCGATGGAGCTCGGGAACGGCGCCTACGCCTTCCGCGCGTACGATCCGGCCACCTATAGCCGGCGCGCGACGCGGGCGCAGATCCGCTCCGACATGCGCAACTTCGAGCGCAAGGGCGTGACCTTCAAGACCGTCGCCGGTATCGACCGCGTGAAGGCCGAGCTCGCGAAGAACGCCAACACCTTCGGCAACGACCTGGCCACCATGCTGGGCGCGATCGACGGCTTCCAGCGGCTGGGTGTGCTTCAGGACGTGGTATATCGCGGTCTCGTGGGGGGCCCGGCCGTCGGCGACACGTACTTCAGCATCCCGCACCAGGTCTTCTTCTGCCTGAAGACGCCGAGCAACCGGGGCAAGCGGCTAGAGGTCTTCATGGAGCACGGCGACTGAACCTGGGCCCCTGGCCGCGATCCATCCCCGCAGGCACGCGGCCTCACGCCGCCACGGCGGCCGCCTCCACGACCTCCACCGACTCCCCCGACCGCCCACCGCCGCGCAGCGCGTCCAGCAGCTCGAGCTGACGGCGCATCGCCTCGGCCACCCCCGCGGGGTCCTCGTGCAGCAGGAACGCGAGCGCCACCAGATTGTCCTGAACGTGCTCGATCACGTTCAGCTCGACGGTGGGGCGATCGCGTTTGGGGGCCCTGGGGTCCATCTTGTCCCCACAACGGCCGGGGCGCACAAACCTTGAGGGGCGCGATTCCGTCCCGGTCAGAAGCTGAGCAGCACGCCGAGACCCACCCGGTCGATCTCGGCCGAGTAGCGCCCCGTGGGGCTGGTCTTGTCGAGCCCCTCCTCTTCGGGGGTGGTGGGACTCGCGTTCGGGGCGTAGTTGGACGCCCCCACGGTGCGGGAGAAGGCGAAGTAGCGCCCGTACTCGGCGAGCACGGTCAGCCACCGGAAGGGGGAGTAGGCCAGGCCGGCGAGGAGCGCCACGCGGTCGAAGTCCACGCTGCCGGGGCTGGTGAAGCGCTCGGGGCGCGTGTTGGGCTCCCACTCCACCCGCAGGGCGAGGCGCAGGGTGCGGTGTACCCGATAGGCCGCGCGCAGCGCCAGGTGGAAGACGTCGAGCGAGGTCTTGATCAGCACCTGATCGCTGATCAGCGAGGAGCTCGAGCGATGGATGTTGCCCACGAGGATCGACATGGCGGACTTGTCGATCCACTGGAAGTCGACCGCCAGCTCGAGAGGGCGAATGGGGAAGAGGGCGATCCCCGCCGTGACCCGCATCGGCGAGGTCACCTCCACCTCTCCTTCGGCCTCGAGCTCCGGGAGCTTCACCGACGGAAGGTTGTTGCGCACGTACTGCGTGACCGCGCCGGGGAGCTCCACGCGCATGTTCACCGGGATGCGGACGCGAAAGCCGCCGCTCCGCACCCCGAGTCCGAGGCGCAACCAGCGACGGGGCGTGACGAGCACGCCCGCCCCCACTCCCGCGCTCCAGCCGAAGCCCTTGACGGTCGTGAGCGCAGCGTAGGCGGGGTTCTCGCGGGCGAGCGGCGTGTCTACCGCGCAAGGCCTCCCCGCCCCGACTCCCTCGCAGGCGAGCTGGTTGATCTTGGCGCCGAAGTCCGTCTGCACCTCGTGGGCGAGCTGCACCCCGACCACGTCCACGCCGAGGCCGAGCGAGAGGAAGCGGGTCACCCGGAAGGCCACCGAGGGCTGGATCGCCAGCTCCAGGAGGCGCGCGCTCAAGGCGTGGTAGCGCGTCGAGGAGGGGCGTCCCTCCGTCTCCGCCGGCCACTGCGCGCCGTCCAGGATGGGGACGGAGAAGCCCAGCCCGAAGCGCCAGCGACGCAGGCCCGCAGAAGTCACGACGCCCCCGTTCGGTCCGGGCTTGAGCACGTTCAGGTCGGCCTGCGGGAAGCTCTGCCCGCTATAGGCGTCGCGCGTGTCCCGCTGGTAGTGCCCGCGCACGAAGGCGAGCCCGCTCCAGAGGAGACCCTGCGTCCCCGCGATCTGCGTCATCGCCGCCGGGTTGTAGTAGGTCGCGGCGGGATCGTCCGCGGTGGCTCCCGAGAAGAGCGAGCCGATGGGGGCCGCGCGAGCGCTGCTCGCGAAGCCGGCGCAGGCGACGAACGCGAGGAGGGCCAAGGCTCGGCGACGGACTAGGATCTCCATCGGCGGCGACCGAGCAGCACGAGACCGAGCAGGATGAAGGCGAGCGTCGACCCGGCGCCCGCGGGGGTACCGACGCTGCAGCCGGTCTGCGGCTCGACGGTGAAGCCCACGTCCATCGAGGTCACGTTCCCGGCCGCGTCACGCACCGTGAGGCGCACCTTGTAGACCCCGCCCTCGAGCCCATCGAAGCTGGCCACCGTGGCGCCCTTCTCGAGCGGCGAGACCTTCACCACCGCCGGCATACCGCCTCCTTCGGGCAGGCGCAGCAGCTCGGCGGTCGCCGCGAGCTCCATCGCCGGCGTGCGGTCGTCGGCGGCCGAGAAGGCGACCGCAATCTTGCGGCTCGACACCAGCGCGTCGGGGCGCGCCATCAGGTCCACCGTCGGCGGGAGGTGGTCCACCTCTACCGCGAACGAGGCCGGCGTGGGGTCCACGTTCCCGGCGAGGTCCACCGCCGACACCTCGATCAGGTGCTTGCCGCCGTGGATCGTCACGTCGAGGCGGCGACCGAAGCTCGGCTCGCTCCACTTGTTGCCGTCCACGCGGAAGGCGTAGCGCAGCAGGTTCGCCGGCGTCTCGTTGTCCTGACCGGCCGCGGTCAGCGACAGCACGCGCGGCGAGAGGATCCCGGCGGGCCGGTCGAGCAGCGTCGTCTCGGGGGGCACGCGCTCCCCGCTCGGCTTCGGCTGGTAGAGGTCGACGTAGAGCGCGAGAGAGCCGTCCACCGTGGAGAAGTGCTTCAGCTCGAGGAGGAAACCCTGCACCTGCAGCACCGCGGGCGTCAGCTTCAGGTTCGCGACCTTCTGCTGCAGCGTCGGCAGCGCCACCTGGGTCAGGAACTGCTCGAGGCGCGCGGCGTCGAAAGCCAGGCCGCTCGCGCTGCCGTCCTTCCCCGCGAGAGCGAGACGCCCCACGGTCACGTTCGTGAGCTCGAGGCTGACCGAGCCGGTCTGCGGGTCCACCGCGGGAGAGACCCCCACGGCGAGGTCGGCGGAGAGGGCGAGCCCTCCCTCGGGGCCCCCCGGCGGAGCGAGCGTGACGCGCAGGTCCACCCCGGTGAGCCCGAGGGTGATTCCGCTCTGCGCGCCGATGTGCAGCCTCGGCGCCTCGGAGAGCCGCAGCACGAAGGAGACCTTCGTCCCCTCGGGCTGGCCGAGCTTGGGGCCGAGGCTGAAGAGCCCGGCCGCGACGAGCGGGTTGGTGATCGTGCGGCTATCCAGGCAGAGCTTCCCCGCGCGCCAGGCCGCCTCGATCACGTGGTTCAGCATCCCTTCGGCCACCGCCACGCCGAACATCGCCTCCGAGCGCGCCCCGAGCGCGGGACGCGAGCTCAGGCAGACTGCCGGCCCCTTCGGCCCCGACGCCGCGCAGGCGGGAGCGGGCTCGACCGGCGCGAGCGTCACCCCCGCCCCGACGAGCGCCTCGAGGCCCCCCTCGTCGGTGGCCAGCCCGCCGAGCTGCACGGTGTAGCCGATCCCCTTCAGCTCGCCCGACCGCTGGAGCGTCTCGCCGAGCTTGCTCTTCACGAGCTCGGGGATCTTCTCCTTCGCCAGCGCCTCGATCTTGCTCTGCACGGTCCCCATCAGGTGCTGCCGGACGAAGCCCAGGATGGCCGTGAGGCCGTCCCCGAGAGCGCAGCCGGTGAGCGCCGTCTTGCTGCGCTCGTTGTCCAGCTTGACCAGCGCCTTCGTCACCGTGAGCTGGAGCTGCCCGCCGGGGCTCGAGAGCTGCAGACCCAGGTCGATCTCGAGCGCCTGCAGGTCCAGGTCGAGCTGGCAGTTGGCGCGCCCGGCCCCGAGGTAGGGGTTGTTCACGATCACCGGTCCGCCGCTCGTCACGCGCGCCTTGACGTGCACGCCCAGCGCCTCGCCGTCGGGCTTCAGGGTCAGCTCGTCGAGCGCGAGCTTCACGGTCAGCCCGTCGATCTGGACCTCTGCGTCCTTGTCGGTGAGCGGCCAGTCCACGACGGTCTTCTTCACGGCCGGGAGCGCGAGCTCGGTCGGCACGCGGGCCTTGACCTGCTCGGCGACGAACGCGAGCCCCCGCGTGTTCACGCGCAAGGCGAGGCTGCGTTCGCAGACCTGCGCGCGAGCCGGCGGCGCGAGGAGCGCGGCCAGGACGGCGGCGGAAATCATGCTGAGTCGACGCCTCACGGAACCCCTCCACCCGAGGTGACGGCCGAACAGGCCCCCCCCGCGAATTGCACAGGTGAGCCCAGGTAATGAGCAGGATCCGTGCCGCCCGTCGGCGCACGCCGCACGGGAGCCCGCGGGCGCTACGCCGCCAGGATACTTGCGGAAAGGCCGGCCCTGCCCCCGAGGCCTGGGGTCAACCGTCCCTCCGAAACTGGTAGAGGTGACCGCCGAGGCCGCGCGGGGCCGGCGAGCGGAGGTCCGGCTACGAGCTGGCCCGGTCGTCGGAGGACACGGCCCCCGCCGCGGGCGCGGGGACGAAGCTCGACAGGTCTGGAGCCGAGCCCTTGGCGGCCGCGCTGCTCGTGCCGAGCGGCTCGAGCTCTCCGGCGAGGAGCGCCGCGCGGCAGGCCCGCCGCTGGAGCTTGCCGCTCGAGGTCTTGGGGAGCGCGCCGGCCTTGATCAGGACCACCGTGGCGAGGTGCAGCCCGCAGCGCGCCGACACCGCCTGACGCACCGCCTCGGCCACGTCGTCGGTGGCCAGGGTCCCCCCCTCGGAGGGATCGAACCGGCGGTCCACCTCGGCCACGAGCACGACCTGCTCCTCGGCGCCGGTGTCGAGCGCGAAGGCCGCCGACGACCCCGGGCGGAGCGCGGCGTGCGCCCCCTCGGCAGCCCACTCCACGTCGCTCGGGTAGTAGTTCTGCCCGCGCACGATGATGAGGTCCTTCACGCGCCCGGTGACGTAGAGCGCGCCGTCGTGCAGAAAGCCGAGGTCCCCGGTGCGCAGGTACGGGCCCTCGCCGCTGCCGGCCAGGCGCCCGCCGAAGGTCTCCTCCGTCTCCTCGGGGCGGTTCCAGTAGCCCTGCGCCACGCTCGGGCCGCGCACCCAGATCTCGCCGATCTGATCGGGTGCGCAGGGGACGCGGCTCTCAGGCTCGACGATCCGCACCTCCTGTTCGGGGTCCACGTCGCCGCAGGCCACGAGGGCGCGCACCGTCGGAGCGTCGTTCGCCGCATCGCAGAGCTCGTGCCGTTCGAGCGCGGAGGCCTCCACGCGCCGCACGGTCAGCTCGTCACCCGCGCGCTGGCCGGTCACGACCAGCGTGGCCTCGGCCAGCCCGTAGCAGGGGAAGAAGGCCCGCCGGTCGAAGCCGCAGGGCGCGAAGGTCTCGGCGAAGCGCGCGAGCGTATCCGCGCGCACCGGCTCGGCCCCGTTCAGCGCCTGCTTCCAGCTCGACAGATCGAGGCTGGCCAGGTTCTCGGGGCGCACCTTGCGCACGCAGAGGTCGTAGCCGAAGTTCGGCGCGGTGCTCGTCGTGCCGCGATAGCGCGTGATCGCCTCGAGCCAGCGCAGCGGGTGCTTCAGAAAGGCCAGCGGCGACATGAGCACGCAGCTGCCGCCCACGTAGAGCGGCTGCAGCACGCTGCCGATGAGCCCCATGTCGTGATAGAGGGGCAGCCAGCCGACGACCACCGTGCTCTCATCCTGCCGGAAGAAGCGCCGGATGAGCCCCTGGTTGTGCAGGAGGTTGCCGTGCGTGATCATCACGCCCTTCGGCACGCCGGTGGAACCCGAGGTGTACTGGAAGAAGGCCAGCGTCGCGGCGTCGGCCTCCGGGTCGCGCCAGGCCGAGGACTGCTCGAGCTCCACCGCGTCGGTCGCGATCCAGTGCAGCGCGCGCAGCTGCGGGGCCATCGGGAAGAGCCCCTCGGCCATGGCGGCGATGGCCCGCGTGGTGAGCACCACCGTGGGGCGCGCGTCCTTGATGATCGCCAGCAGCCTCGGCAGGCTGCGCTGCAGGCGCGTGGGGTCCGGCGGATAGGCCGGCACGGCAATCAGCCCGCCGTAGAGACAGCCGAAGAAGCCGCTGATGAACTCCATCCCCGGGGGATAGATCATGAGCGCGCGGTCGCCGGGGGCCGCGAAGGCCTGTAGCGCGACGGCGATGGCCCGGGCCTCGCGGTCGAGCCCCCCGCAGGTCAGCTCGCGCTCCACGGCGCCGCTGCTCGCGAGATAGGTGTAGCTGAGCTTTTCGGGGGCCTGCTCGGCGCGGGCGCGGAGCATCCCCACGAGTGAAGACCCGGGCGTGGTCATGGGCATCGGAACCTCCAATGTGACCCCCGTCACGGCGGGGCCTCTCCTCGCTGGTAAGCCAGGTCCGGCCAATTGGCAAGAGTTTGGCGCGCGCGGGCGGTGAGAGATGGAATTCTCGCTAGTTCTGTTTCCCGGGGAGCGCGAGGCGTCGCATCAGGAGGGCCGCCTCGTCGTGGTAGACGGCCCCCGCACCGAGCTCCTCTACGATCTCGAAGCCGAGGCGCCGGTAGAGGGCAATCGCGGGGTCGTTCCCCTTGCGCACGTGCAGGTAGGCATCGCGGTTGGAGGGCACGATCTGCTGCATCTGCATCAGGCAGGCCGCGAGCCCCTTGCGCTGATGGGCCGGATCCACTGCGATGCTGGCGATGTAGGTGGCTCGCGAGTCCCTCAGGCCCCCCCCGGCGAGGGAGTCGCGCAGCCAGCTCGGGGCGGTCCCTATGGCGCAGGCGGCGATCGCGGCGGCGAAGCCTCGTCCGTCGGCGGTGAGCAGAACGTGCGTGACCGGCACCAGGCTCTGCCAGGTTCGCGCGCCGTACCAGTCGGCCTGCGGGAAGCAGCGCTGGTCGAGCCCGACGAGCTTTCCCACCATGGCCTCGGTCGCGCGCTCGGCGGGGCGATACCCGGCGGGCACCTCCGTGCGCAGCGGCGTGGGCGTCCGCGCGGCAGCGGCCAGCGGGACGAGCGCCAGCGCCACGACGAGCGCCGGCCGCAAGAAGAGCCGCGCCAATGGAGAGTGGGCGACACGCATAATCCGACCTCCGGGGGGATCCTTATGAAAGAGCCGGGCCAACCTGCGGCCGCCCCCCGCGGCGCGCCATCTCGTTGAAATCTGGCTCGTGCCCCGAAGCGCGTCTCCGGCGCGCGACGTACTTGAGCTGGGTGTCCCCGGCGCCGACCGGCTAGGCCGCCAGCCGCAGCGGGGACAACGCACCCGAGCCTCTCGCCACCGCGCGACGGCGGCGCGCACCTTAAGGAGACGCAGATGGCCCTGGAGATCTATTGGGGAAGCGGAAGTCCCTACGCCTGGCGAGTGCTCCTCGCGCTCGAGCTGAAGGGGGTGCCCTATCAGTCCACCCGGGTAGATTTCTCGAGCGGCGTGCTCCGTTCCGAGGAGTACCGGCGGCTCAACCCGCGAGGCCGGGTGCCGGCGCTCCGGGACGGGGACTACACGCTCTACGAGTCGCTGGCCATCCTGGCCTACCTGGATCGCAAGCACCCCGAGCCGCCGCTCTTCGGCCGCACGCCCGAGGAGGCGGGCCTCGTGAACCGGCTCGTCTCCGAGTACACGGCCTACCTGGACCCCGCGCTGGAGAGCTTCATCCTGCCGCTCTACTTCGGGCGCGCGACGGAGCAGGCCGACGAGGTGCGCAAGGCCATGGCCGTGATCGACGAGGAGCTCCCCCGCTTCGAGGCCGCCTTCGGCGCGGACAGTCCGTGGGCCGTCGGGGGAAAACCCTCCGCCGCGGACCTCGTGCTCTACCCCGCGCTGGCCTCGCTCGAGCGCGCGGCCAGCAAGGAGGCGGCCCGTCCCTTCGCGATCACCTTCGCGCCGGTGGCCGCGCGCTTTCCGCGCCTCGGGCGCCTGATGGATGCGGTGCGCGCGCTCCCCGGTTACGAGCGCACGTATCCGCCGCACTGGAAGTAGGCCACGGAGCGGACACGCGGCCGCGCACCGCCGAGGCAGACCTACCGCGTCGCCACGCAGCCGCACCCGCAGCTGTCGTCGAAGGGCTGAAAGCCGGCACTGCACTTCACCACGAGCTTGTCGCAGGCCGCGCGGCTCTGTCCCTGGTAGCTACGCTCGGCGGTAGGAGCGTAGTTGCAGCCCTCCATGCGCACCGAGAAGGAGGCCGACACGGTATTGAAGACCGCGCGGCAACCGGCCTCCAGGAGCGACTTGCCCGGCGTACAGCCGAAGCCGTAGGCCGTCGCCAAACGCAGCACGCCCCCGGTCTTTGGAAAGACCGCGCTGTGAGCTGTCTTCCCGGCGGGAAGGGCGTACACCGCGCGCGGCGAAGGACAGGTGGCGGTGTAACCGCGATCAACCCAGCCCGCACGCGTGTCCTCGTGCCAGCCGAAGCCACACCCATCCAGATACAGCGTCTCGGACGTGGGATTCGAGAGGGTGGCCGTGATCAGGTCGGGCCGGTCGTAGATCGCCTTGTTCGTGGCCAAGGCCACGCACCCGCCCTCGTAGGCTACCGACAGCGCCACGGCCCTCGAGCGACAGCGATTCTTGTACGTCAGACCGTTGCAGGCGCAGACGGGTGCGTCCCGGTCGTTGCACTCCTGGCCCAGCGGAGTGCAGACCCCTTGGGTGAACCCGCATCCGTCGGGCTTGCCGCAGAACTGCCCACTCGGGCACTCCCGGTCTCCCGTGCACGCCACCGTTTCGCAGCGCGCCGTGAGCGTGTAGCTGCCTCGGGCCGCGCGCCACGACGGATACACGGCCACCTGATACACCCCATCCTTGGTCGGCGCGAAGCCGAGGGCGGCGCGCTCGCCGAAGAGGGTCCCGCCGTGCGCCACCCGGGCCCCGGACGCGTCGTAGACGCCGATGGTCGACCCGTACCAAGGCGCGTAGTCGGCCACGTAGGACAGGTTCACCGTAACGCCCGCACGCGCCTCGAGCGTGTACACGTGAGCGTCACTACCGGGCTCGAAATGGCCGCTCACGCTCTCGGTGCAGCTCAGCCGCGCCTCCATCCAGCGCAACCCATCGGAGCGGTCTTCCTTGGCGCCCAGCCGAAGGATGCTCGGCCGTCGCTCGCCCATCGACGGCTCGTCGCCGCACGCGGCGACGCAGACGACCACCACCCACCCTGCGACAAACCCCATCACGCGCATGGCTCTCCTCCTGCTGCTCCGACACCGCCGACGCCGGCGCCCGGGCCGCCCGCGTCACGCGTCGATCGTTCGTCACCGTTCCGCGTTCAACCGACCGCTCGCCGCGCGGCCTAGCAAGCCCGCGGCCAACTAGTGTTGGCCAACTACTGGCGGCAAGAATACATCAATATAAATATGGTCTTATGAAGGAACTGCGGCAGCCGGGACGCGCCCCTCGGCACGCAGGCAAGCTCCGGGAGTCGGAGGGGCGCGCAGCTCGGTCGGGGGAGATTCGGTGGGTGGCGCGCCGTCCTGGCCGCGCGAAACCGCGCTTACGGGCAGCCCGCCCAGCCCGGCTTGCCGGTGTACTTGCACGTGCCGCTCTGGCACTTCCCCTCGCACATCACGTCCCCCGAGACCATGAAGTGGCATTCGGTGTCGTTGGCCTTCGCTCCCGCCGCCGAGAGGCACGGGCAAGCCTGCTTGTCCTTGGCCAGACAGAGGCGACAGTAGCCCTCGAAGGTGCTGAAGCAGGTGTGGTTCGGCGCGCAGCGGAGCGCGTCTGCCGGACACGGCTCGGCGCAGGATTCCACGACCTCGATGAGCGGGACGAAGTTGTACTTCGAGGGGTGCCAGTCCTCGAGGATGGCGCGAAACCGAACGCGCGCGTTCTTGAGGGTGAGCTTGCGACAGAGGCCGAGATACCCGTCGGTCGTGTCGGCCTCGGCGCACGAGACCCCCGCCAGCTTCTTCACGCGAAAGCCGATGGCCGGCTTGCAGTCGGAGCGGCTGGCGCAGCTCGCGGGAGGTTTCAGGTCCTGCGCGTCCACGGTGAGCTCGCCGGTGATGGCGAAGTCCTCCGAGATCTTCAAGCAGCGGCTCGTGTAGGGTCCGACGAATTCCCACGGGAGCTGCGCGAGCGTCGCCAAGAGGTCGAGCCCCGACTGGATCGCCGTCGGTGTGCCGCAGCTCGTGGCCTGACAGGCCGTGGGCACCAGCGCATCGACCCGCGGCCCCGCGTCGGCTCGCAGGTCCCGCCCCGCCCCATCGGGAGTGCGGGCGTCCGCGGTCGCGCCGTCTACACCGCGCGCGTCGACCGCCACCGACGCATCGCTCGCGGGGACCGCCTGGGAGGTGCAGCCCGCGAAGAGAGCCAGCGCGGGCCAGAACATCCGTCGTCGCATCATCGTCATCCTCCGTGCGCCGAAAACGCGTAGCACCCGATGTGCCAGAGCCGCCGCGGGCAGGCCAAGTGGCCGCGATCCGAACGTTCCTCGACGGAGCGGCCGAGCCCCGCGCCTCAGATATCTGTCGCTGCGCGTGCCACGGGCCTGACACATGCGGCCTCGTGCGCGGGAAGTGCGGCGCGGGCTCTCCGCGGCCGGTGCGCTGGCAAGTCCCCTAGCCGCGTCCGACCCGGGTCGACGATTCAACACACCAGAATCACTTCCGTCCGTCGCGGGGAACCTGGCCCGCGGCTTGCTCATCGCCGCTTCGACCATGTCTCCGCGCCCGGGTCACGCCCCGTACCGCTGCTGCCTCGTGGCGCTGTTCGCGCTCGCCCTCGCCGGCGCCAGCTCCGAGGCCCACGAGAAGAAGCCGCGCCCCCCGTCCGGTCCCAGCCGCCTCCGCAAATCGCTCCCGCCGGACACGCTGGTCCTCTCGCCTTCCCGACGACTCGAGCACCTCGCGGGGGGCGTGACCTTCGCCCAGCAGACGGTCATCACGGGGCTCAAGGAGCTCTTCCGCTGGGCCCTTCCTGCGCCCAAGGCCGGCACCCCGTACGCCTTCTGGATCGGCAGCGGCGGCGACCTCGACGAGGGCTACCTGATGGCGCTGATGGCCGACGGAGGTGCGCGCCTCGTCGCCGCGAGGTTCGAAGGACCCGCGCATCGGCGACTCGGGCCACGGCACGTCGTGAGCCGCGCCCTGACCTGGATCGCCGAGCACCCGCACCAGCTCAACCTCGCGGCGGGGCTCCTCTCCTGCCTCGGGATCGTCTTCTTCGAGACGCATGCCGTGCTGAACGACCCGGTCCTCGCGGACATCCCGGCGGGCCTGGCCGGGGCCGCGCTCCGCACCGGCGTACGCGCCTACGGTTTGAAGCAGGCCGAGCGCGCCGCGCGCGCTGCGCTCCCCAAGCGCGACCCGCGCCGCACCGGCAAGGTGCGCCTGCGCGAGGACTCGCCCGACGCTGCAGCCAAGGATCTCCTCTTCGGCGCCTTCCTCTCGCTCTGAGCGATCGGTGCTCCTCCGCCGAGGACCTGCCCACAGCAGATTGCGGGCGCCGCAGCCACTCCTGCCAGAGCTCGCCACGCAGTCTCTGCGACCGCGCGTTCGGCAACCGCGCTCCTGCCCCCGCATCGTTTCGCGGGGCGCGATGGATCTCAACGAGTTGTCCAGGCGCTGGAAGGACCTCGCCCGTGCCGGGGCCCACAAACGGTCCCGGCATGGAAGCTGCTACAGCGCCCGATGGAGACCGGACCGAACCCGTGGCCGACGCTGCGCCCCCGGTTGCGGAGCTCGGCCGCTGGGCCACTGGGCCTCGAACTCGCAGGAAGGAGCGTCCCATGATTCGTCCGCTCGCACTGGCCGTCGCCTTGACCACCCTCGGAATCTCCGCCGTGGCCACGGCGGAGCCGCTGACGGGGGCTTTCAGCGTGAAGGGCAACGTCCGCAAGAACACCGGATGGTCGGATCAGTACTACACGGCCTACGGCACCTTCACGCGGTGGGCCTTCCAGCGGAGCTACGAGGCGCGCGTGGGGTACCTCGCGCAGCGCGGCGAACGTCCCACCGCCACGGGGATCGAGCTCGTGATCGAAGACCACGCCCCGTGCATCGACAGGTCCAGCTTTTACGCTCGGTCGACGCGGGAGATGACAACCGCCACCCTGCGCCTCGGCCAGGAGCACGTCGCGAGCACGCGCGTCTCGAGGCGCGGTGACCGCATCGACGTGCGCTTCCTGCCGGGTCAGCCGGTCGCCTCCATGTCGGTCGACCTCGCCAGCGCGAAGATCACGCTGCAGCGCAAGCCCGGCTTCTTCGGTTGGTTGTTCAGCCGCCTCACCATCCAGGGCACGACGAACCGCGAGTCCAACTAGAACACCGTACGACTTCCAACCCGTTCGATGTTCTGGGCCCCGGCCCCGCAGCGGCCGCGGGGCTCATCGTAGGGGTAGCCACCTTCGGGGACGGGCGACCCCACCTTACCCGACATCCGGCGTCAGCCAACACGCGAAGATCACAGCCAATGGCGCTGCGCAACCCTGGCACGTATTTTGCTCGGCTCGGGGTCATCGCAGGAGACACAGGCATGACTCGCTCGGCGAGAGGACTTGTGGTGTGCGTAGCGGCCCTGTGGACCACCGCTGCGAGCGCGGAGCCATGGCACCACGCGGCGACCGAGGCCGTGAAAGCGGCGCTCGAGCAGGCCGGCCAGGGCTCCCTGTGGACTGAGGTGCAAGGGCTCCTGGCCCCTTACGCCCCGAATTGGATGGAAGGGCGCGCGAGCGGCCCCTGGTTCGAGCGAGGCAAAGGGCGGTTCGCCGAACTCTATGGCAGGCCCTACGAGGCGGGAACGGGCTACAAGCTCCGGAGGGATGGGGAGGCGGCCTTGCTGGCGGCGGGAGACGGCGCAGGTCCCATCGAGTACCTCCTCAACCTGAACCCCGTCCCGGCCACCCTGGCCCACAGCACGCGTGTGTCCATGTTCCAGGCCCTCGCAGGCCTCGGTATCGTCGTCCACCCGCACGCCGGCTCCCTCTCGCTCACGATCGGTCGGGTGATCGGTGACGGCGTCGCCACGACGGCGATCCACCGGCGCGCGCTGCTCATGGGTCGACGCGGCCAGGCGCTCGTGACGATGCACAAGCAGAACGCCGTGCTCGACGGCGGCGAAGAAGGCCCCGCGACCTACAGCATCTACCTCGGCGCGGCCGGAGGGCCTGTCCTCCGTCCCAGGGGACGGTTGCTCCATAACGTGGCCAAGTGGCTCTACGAGCGGGCGGACCAGCAGACGAACCACCGCATCGCGGTGCAGCGCCTCCGGGGCAACAACCCCGACCAACGGCTCGCGCGCGAGCTCCCGCGCGCGGACCACCTACGCGCGCCGTAGCAGGCTCGGGAGCGCGCTGCTCATGCTCGGCAGCTTCGGCGGCGGCACCGCCACCCCAAGGCGTAGGACCTTGGCGCGGCGAGCACGGCCCCGATCTGCCGCGCGCGCTACGTGCGGCAGCCTGGGTCTGCTCGCGCTCGGCCTCCTCGTAGGGCTCGACGGCTGCGAACCCCCGCCCGGCCCCATCGACGTCGGCTGGGCGGCGCTCGGCGCCTGGCGGGAGCTTCCCGTGCCAGGAGCACGACGCTACGCCCAAGGCTCCGGCGCCGACGCCGAACGCCGTGACTATCCCTTCGTGGCCAGCGGCAACAAGGACTTCAACAACCTCGTCGCCGTGTGCGGCGGGCGAGCGCCGCTGCTCTATCAAGAGGTCGCGCAGCCCGAACGGTGCACCGAAGGTATCCCGGGCTACCTGATCTTCGCCGACGACGAGGGGCCCGGCTACATCTCGCGCATCAAGGTTTCCATCGGCACGCTGCTGGAAAGCGAAAAGCCCGGATCGGCGATCGTCGGCCTCGCCGACGAGACGATCGCGATCTACGTCGACGACCTCACGAGACCGGTCTATCGCGGCCGGCTCCGCGACTGGGCCGAGGGGCGCGATCCCCTCTTCGGCGAACCCTTCGCGGGGTGGCGCTCCGGCACCACGGTGAGCTACCTCCCCATCAGCTTCCAGAGCAAGGTGCGCGTGGTGCTCGATCGACTGGTTCCGAGCAAGCTGCACTACTACCACGTAGGCGTGCAGCACCTGCCCGCGGGCCAGACCACCCTCCCCTTCGACCCGAGCCAGGTTGCGGCCCGCTCCGGCCTCGCCCGCGCCCTCCTTGCGGGCGGGGGCCTCGAGGACCCCGGAGAGGGACAGGAGCTCACCTGGATCGACCGCCGGCTGGTCGCGCCCCCGGCCAGGACGACCCCGCTGTTCGAGATCGCCGGACCCGGAACGATCGAGCTCCTCGAACTCGAGCTCGACGGAGACGGTGCCCTCGCGTCCCTCGGTGCGCTCGACCTGCAGGCCTCGTGGGACACGGAGCCGACGCCCGCGCTCGAGGTCTCGCTCGGCGCGCTCTTCGCCAGCGACCGTGCCCTCGGCGAGCTCCGTACGCTGCCCCTGCGCGTGACGCGCACGCGGTCCGGGTGGCGGCTCTCGCTCCGCCTCCCCATGCCCTTCGTCCGCGGGGCGCGGCTCGCCCTGCGCAACCGGGGAGACGCGCCCGTCTCCCTCGCGGTCCGGGCGGCCGGCGACCGCACGGCCCCGGCAGCCAGCGCGGGCCGACTGCGCGCGCAGGTGCGAGAGCAAATCCCACCGCTCGTCCCCGGCGCACGTCACCTCGTGGCGGAGATCTCCGGCCGCGGCACCTACGTCGGGACGCTCCTCTCCATCGACTGCCGGCCCGACCCGGCGAACGAGATCTTCCCGCACCCCTTGAACTGCCTCGAGGGCGACGAGCGGGGCACCATCGACGGGGAGGTCCGCATCCGAGGGGACGGCACGGAGGACTACTTCAACGGCGGCTGGTATTTCTGGAACGGTCGCTACGCGCACGCCCTGAGCGCCGCGAACTTCGTGCAGTACGACCCGAAGGACGCGCGCGAGGCCCGGGGCCAGGCCTCCCTCCTGCGCTGGCATATCCTCACCGACGCCATCGACTTCGAGCGCTCGTTCCGGCTGGACTTCGAGGTCGGCGCCGGCGCCCCCGAGGTGCTCGTGCGCTACGCCTCCGTGGCGCTCTTCTATCAGTGATGAGATCGGCAGACGGGGCTCAGCGCCTCGAGGGCGAGCGCGTCACCGGTCGGTGCGAAACATGACGTCCACGAGGACCGCGGAGCGTCCGTCGGCGAAGTGGAAGCGCGCGGCGAGGCCAAGGTCGTTGCCGTGGGCGTCGAAGCGGTGCGCGCGGCTCTGGGGCGCGATCTCGAGCGCCCGTACGCCGGCAGTCTCGAGCCCGCGGAGCTCGCCCGGCTGAGCCTGGCCATCCCCGTTGCGATCGCTCCAGAGCGCGAGCTCGGAGAAGAGCAGGTCCCCCGCCTCGACGAGCCCGTTGCCGTTGCCGCCGTGCGCCGGCAGGTCCAGCACCGCGAGGGCCTGGAAGCCGTCGGCCGCGGGCACCCCGTGCACCAGCGTCCCCGAGCCGAAGAGCTCCGCGCCACCGTCGATGCGGCCGTTGCCGTTACGGTCCATCACGAGCAACGCGTCGTCCCCCTTGATCCAGGCCGTGCGTTGCGCACCCAGCCCTTCGAGGTCGAAGCGCACGCCCTGCTCGATCGACGTCGGCGCCACCCCGTCGTTGCCGAGGTCGAGCACGAGCGGCGAGCCCACGCACTTCGCCCCGCCGTCGCTCTTGGCCTTCGCGAAGAGCCACGCGGTCCCTTGACCGTAGGCGGTGACGAGCTTGGCGACCCAGTCCGCGCGGTTGGTGCAGGCGGGCGGGATCTCCGCGCACGCCTCGCGGAAGGCCTGGATGTTGATGCGGGCGCACTTGCAGACGGTCTTGCCGGCAGGAAACCAGGTCTGCTTGCCCTGCCCCGCGGGAACCATCGCCCCCTGGTCCGTGCAGTGACAATGGCCGGGCTCGTTGCTCCAGCACTGGGTGTATTCGCCGTGCGACTCCTGCCAGGCGGTGCAGGCATCCTTGCCGCCGCTCCCCTCGAGCCCCCACTTACTGCTCGCCGCGGCCTGCCCACCCGGAACGGACCACGAGAACTGAAGCTCCTCGGACTTCAGCACGGCGTTCAGCTTCTTCGCGAAGAGGACCCCGGCGGCTGCAGGCTCGCACCCCGGTGACACCGGAGTGGAAGGCTCCTCGACGGTCTGACTCGGCGTTTGCACCGCTCCGGCGGGCAGCAGCGGCTCGCTTCCGAGGCCCACCCCGGGGATGCCGCTCTGCGCCTCTCCACCCCAGGCGCCGCCCGCCGTGCGAAAGAGCTGCGAGCCGCGATCGTTGCACGTATCCACCACCGTATGCCCGTAGATGTCGGCGCAGAGCTGGCAGGAGAGGTCCTGCGAGGCCTTGCAGATCACCGGGACGGAGTCCGCGACGGTGGCCAGCCCCTCGCGAATCACCTTCCCTGCGGCCTCGCAGCGGATGTGGGTCTCCCCCGAGGCCCGGATCTGGACGGTCATCGTGTCGCAGCCGAGGGCGTTCGGATAGGCGTTCGCGCCGCAGCTCGCCGCGCCGTGCAGCGCGACGCACTCGGTGGCCACGAGCCCGCCGAGCTGGTCACCGTCGGCGATCAGGTGCAGGCTCGCCACCACCTGGTGGGGACTCGAGACGACGGCCTCGCATCCGGCTGCCGCGGTACACGCCACCAGCATCGCTGCTGCCCATCGCGTCACGAAGACCTCCTTGGCTGGGTAGAGTGCTTTCATTGGCCGGACCGAATAGAAGCAAGGGGCCTGCCAGCGCTAACGCGCCTCGGAGGCGGGCCCGATCTGGCGGTGATGGCCTCATCCTTCCTCGAGCTCACCGACGGAGACGCGCCGCGGTCCGCCCGCGTGCGACGCAGAACGCTTCGCGCGACAGGTCCGATAGATCCGTGTCGCTGGAAACTGCTGGCCCCTCCGCCACGAGGGGTCAGGAGACCCCACCGCGAGAGCCGCACACGTCCCGCAGCCTGCGCCCAGGCGAGGTCGGTCGACCTCGGGTCTTGCGGCGCGGGACGCGGTCGCGGCCCCGATCTCCGACGGGAGAGCTCCCTTCTCGCCACCCCCGGTGACCCCCGCGTGGGCCCCATCGCGACATGGAATGCGGGTTGCACCACGTAGCCGGATGCCCCGCTCTCTTCACGCGGTCGTGCTGGCCCAGGCGCTCGTGGTCGCCACGGTGCTCTCCGCCGGCGGTCGCCCCGCCTGGGGGAGAACCGGGCGCGACGTGGCCCACGCCGCGACGCTGCTGGTGAAGAGGCTGGAGAAGGCGTCGACCGGCAGCGACCCGCGCGCGCTCGCCGCCAAGGCGGTGCTGTCCCGGATCCAGTCCATGCGGGACGGGGCGCCGCTGGCCACGCTCCGCCGCGACCCGATCATCGACGCGCTGACGAGGCACAGATTCCTGAGCCCCAAGGACGGGTGCTGCGAGCTGCTCTTCGAGGTCGAGCGCCAGGCCATGCAGGAGGGGACGCCGGCTCGCCTGCGCCGCGTCCTCGAGGAGTACGCCCGAACGGGCGCGCGTCCCGATCCAAGCGTCGTGGACCCGACGACCGGCAAAGTAATGAACCTCCTCGACGCGCGTCGGTTCCTCCTCGACGGGGGGCACCCGCAGCTCGCCGGACGGCTCACGCGCCAGGTCAGGTCGCTCTGCCTCGGCGCGGGCACGCTGACGGAGCTCGAACGGGCGCTCGACGCGCCGGTGACTGTCCTACACCGCCCCGACGACCGATGGAATCCCATCGTCCGGCTGCAGGGCCCCGCGCGACCGCCCAGAAAGAGCGTGGCGCCCTGGCGGGACCGACGGGCCAACGGCTATCGCGACGTCGGAGGCAACGCGCGGTACTGGTGGGGCTCGTCTCAGGCCGGCTACCTGGACCTCATGTATCGCAAGCTCCCGGTGCTGCTCCGACAGGCGCACGCCTCCGGACGACGAAGCCTGCGGCTGTTCAGCGTGGGAGCCGACGACCTCTCGCTGCCTCTGGCGCTGCTCTCCATGGCCGAGGACGCGGCCGAGCGACTGGCCAAGGACCCGACCGTCCCGCCCGCCCTCGCGCGCTTTCTCCGCGATGAGCTCCAGATCGAGGTCGTGACCAGCGACGTTGCGCCACACTACGCGCTGAGCGGAGATCGTCTGAGCATCGGGGGCGGCCTGCTCCTGGAAGAGGTCAGTCAGCAGCACGCGCGCGGCTCGCGGCGCACGATCCAATCGCTGGAGAAGCGTCACGCGACCACCCTCGCCGCCGGCGAGCCCGAGGACCGCGGCTATCAGAAGGCGCTCCTCGCCCTCGCCTCCGCGGGGAAGGTCCGCCAGCTCTTCGGGCGCCACCTGAAGCTCACGGCGGAGGTGGCCCTGCGCCCGTCGTACAGCGGCTTCGGCAGCCCGTTCGGCGATCGCCTCTCCGGCGCTTCCGAGAGCATGACCCTCGAGCACTTCGGAGGCTGGCCCTATCGCGTCGACCGTCAAGGACTTACCGTGGTCGACACGCTCACGAAGAGCTCGCGTCCGCGCCGAGCAGCGCGCAGCCAGCTCCGGATCGTCAAGCAGGACATCACGGCCCGGCGACCCGACGGCCGCTTCGACGCCGTGGTCTGCACCGATGTCCTGCCCTGGCTACAGACCTACAACCAGGGAAACGGCCGGCAGAGCTTCGACGCGGCGCTCTCGAACCTGCTCTCCGCCGCCCGGGAGGATGGCGTGATCGTGGTAGACGCGACGACGCGGCAGATGATTCGCGAGGTGGCCTCGCCGAGCGTTCGCGACGCGCTCCAGCGGTCGTCCACGGCGCTGCTCTTCACGAGCGGGGACAGACCGCTGCAGGCCGTCTTCTCCGACACGCCGAAGGCGCCCGAGTGGTGGGACTACTGGTGGCGTAACAACGCCCGCGCCTTTGGCCTCGATCCGTATGCTCGCCCCTCGGCCTCCGCGCGCTGACGCGGGACAGGGCGCTACGGATCGGGTTCCGCCCCGGACTGGCTGACGCTCTGGCCAGATGCACCGCGGAGCTTCAGCGCGGCTACTTCGTGATCTCGACGACTTCGCGCGATGCCGTCGGCTGCCTCGCCGGGCATCATCTTTGCACTTGCGGCTTTGAAAACCAAAGAGGGCAACATGACCACCCGACAGATGGTGATCCTTCTGGGCGTGATGACGCTTCCACTCGGGCTCTTCAGCTGCGGCACCGAGCCCGGCGAGCCTGGCGAGCCTACCGAGGCCGAGGAGAGCAGCCAGGAACGCACGGCGCAAGCCATGCCTCTCAAGTGCTACGTCAAGAGAGGCCCCACGTCGTACTGGTTCATGTCCCGGGACGGCCTCTTCTCGTCGACGTGTAGCATCGATTTCAGCTGCAATGGCACGAACTGCTCGAAGCACGCCGAAGGTCTCTCCGAGTGCAACATGGTCGCCGTCGCGGGTGGAACCAGCGAAGTGCCGACCGGAGGTGGGGAGTGCGCCAAGTTCACGCGCTACACCATCACCAACGGCGTCGACTGCACCTACGACGACCTGGCGTGCAATCCGATGGGGCAGTACTGCCCGTGCTCCAAGTAGCGCGCCGCGCGACCTGAGCCTCCTTACCTGTGGCGAAGCGCCCGCAGGAGCGGCACGAGGCCGCTGTTGTCAGGCGGCGACGAAGCCCAGATGGCGAAGGCCTCCACGCTCGAGCCGAGCCCGTCGGCGAGCTTCTGACAATGGAAGTACGTCGGCCCCTTCCCCTCACCGGCGCAGTTCGTGAGCGCGAAGGTGTCGCCCGCCTGGCAGCGCGTCGGCATGAGCTGCACCGTGACGCGAAAGGGTTTGCCTGAGGCGGCGCGACGCAGTCTCGCCACGAGCGACTTCACCGCGCTCGTGCGGTCCGCGGCGCAAGAGGACTCGATCGGCTTCTGCTCCTGCAAGGCCAGCCCCGAGAGCCCCGCCTGCACGAGGGCCGCGTACTGCGCATCGGAGATTGCGTCGGCCGTGGAGCGAATGGGGCCCCAGCCGGCGGCGAAGCCCGCGCGGGTCGCCGCCTGCGCGAAGGCCTGTACGGCCTGCGGCAGGTTCTGCATCTCGCTCGCCGGGGTCTTGTCCCCCTCGCTGTTGTAGTCGAGCCAGGTCACGCCCGCGTTCTTCAGCTCGGCCACCCCGGCGCTCGAGCTCAGCTTGCTCTGCACGGTCTTGGCCGAGGAGAAGATCACCATCTTGCTCACTCCGGGGTCCTGAATGCTCGCGAGGGTCGCCAGCTCCCGCGCATACTGGTTGAGCGCCGGATCTGCGGCCCAGCCGTAGACGATGAAGGGGCCGAGCCCCTGGAGCTGGCTCCGGTAGGTCACGTAGTGGCCCGCGTGGATCGCGACGGCCGGAACCGCGGTCGTGGCGGAGCCGTCCGCCCGAGGCGGCGCCGCGCCGTCGCCACCACGCACCGACCCACTGTCAGCCCGCGATCCCCCGCCCTCGTTCGAGGCGGCGTCACCGCGCCCCGGTCCGAGCTGCTCGCCGGAGCCCACCGCGCCGTCGACGAGCGGGCCCCCCTGTTCCGTCACCGCCCCTCCGTCTCCGCCTCCCGCGCGACCGGCACACGCAGCCAACGCGGCGCAGGCGATCGGCCATAGCCATCGAGCGCTCCTCATCGTGCAGGTCTCCTCGCGCGCCTACTTAGCATGGCGCGTGCCGGCCTTCGACCACGGTGGACGCGCGGCAATTCTTCGCGAACTCGCAGTAGCCGGCGCGGGAGAGCGGGAGTGCGGACCC
This sequence comes from Deltaproteobacteria bacterium, assembly GCA_020848905.1. NCBI lineage: Bacteria > Pseudomonadati > Myxococcota > Myxococcia > Deltaproteobacteria bacterium. The sequence goes on along the minus strand of JADLHG010000006.1, from coordinate 60,320 downwards.
CACCCGGCCGCTCGCGTGCAGCCGGGCGTTCGCAACCCGCACAGCGGTGCGCATGCCCGGTTGCGGCCTGATGGGGCCAAGCTCCTGCTCGAGCTCCGCTCGCCCGGCCTCCTCTGGTTCGCCGTCGCGTTCCGTGCCACAGTCCGCCCCATCTCCCCCCCCACGCGCTGTACGACGGCAAAGCTCCGGAGGACGTCCATGCGTCAATCGCATCACCAGCTTTCCTCGGAGCGGCGGGTCTTCGCCGGATGCCTGCCGGTGCTCGCACTCCTGGCAGCAGCCGGCTGCTCGCCCTCGAACGGCAGCGGTCCGCCCGCCGCGGGCAACGCCTTCGCGGGGAGCTTGACGCCCGCCGCCGGGCTGGCCGCGGCCGACTACGAGATCTACGGCAGCCAGGACGGCGAGCCGGTCCTTGTGGACGAAGGCGGCGGGTTTCGGGTCGGGGTCGCGGAGAGTCGGACGACCTTCGTCTTCGCCACGCCGAAGGAGGGCTCGGGGACCGCCGCCAAGCTCGCCAAGGAGAGCGGCATCTACTTCGCTCCGAGCTTCGGCAAGAAGCGCATCGTCCGCGCGGGCGCGGGCTACGCCATCGCCGAGGAGGGGCCCGCCGCCCTGGACAGCACCACCACGATGATCGCTCTGCTCCTGATGCACCCGGCGGTAGGACATCCGGCCGCCGAGGTGACCCAGGCCCAGGTCGAGTGGATGCTCGACCGACTCCGTAGCGGTTGGGCGTGCCTGAGCTCCGGGGCGAGCAGCTACGACGGAGCGCTGGCGGCCGGGCGGGACCCCACCATGGCCCCCGAGCTAGCCCGGTACCTCGGCGACTGCCTCGCTACCCTCGCCGCCCTCCCCGAGACCAAGCCCGTTGCGCCCCCGGCCCCCGCGGGCCGGGCGCTGACGCAGGTCCCCTACGAGCTGAAGAGCAAAGGGAAGGTGGTGAGCCTGCTCAAGCTCCAGGCTGCCACCGAGACCAGCATCACCGTCCGTCCCGAGACCAGCCTCGGAACGGCCATGGACTACTACTACACCGCCAGGCAGGTCGACCCGTCGCTGGTGACCAAAGGGCTTCAAAGCCCCATCTTCGAGAACCCGGACATGCTGGTGGTCAACCCCACCGTGGCCGAGGTCGGGGTGGGGGTGTTCGGCGGCCGGCCGTACCTCGGCTTCCTCGACTTCGGCACCGTGATCGGCAAGTACATCGAACAGCTCTCGGCCGGGGCTGGCCTCAAACCGAAGAGCGCGGTCACCCTCGAGGCGGGCAAGCTCTACGAGATCCGCTTCTTCAGCGGCGGCATCTTCTCCGGCGGCGTCCCCGATTTCGTGAACGGCAATTTCAAGGAGGAGGCGCGGATCGCCTTCGTCCAGAACGTCACCACCGCCGTGCTCGAGGCGCTCTCGCTCTTCCCCGCGACCGAGGGGCTGCTCGGAGAAGCGTCGGTCCGCAAGGTGGTCATCGCCGGGGTCTACCAGCTGGTCGCGGGCATCGAGACCATCCTGGTCCAGAAGGGACCGGGAGGTATCACGGCCGAGGATCTCTACGAGCTCTTCTTCAACGTGGCGAAGTCGATCGCCGAGAAGATCACCGAGGAGGCCGCCGCGGCTGTCGCCGGCCAGTATCTCGAGCCCGGCTACAAGGCGTTCGCCAAGCGAGCTCTTCGCGGCATCAAGTTCGGCGCCAAGACCCTGTTCAAGACGGTGGTCGCTCTGCCGGGCAAGGCCGGAAAGGGCTGTGCGCTGCTCAACCGGGCCTACCGCATGGTCACCCCCGACAGCATCATGGAGTATCACCTGGCGGCCGTGAATCTCGGCGGGACCGCGCCGCCCCCGCCCCCCCCGCCCAGCAAGTGCACGGGCGGCTCGCTCTCCCATCCCTTCACCGTCGGGCCCTTCCAGGGAATGAAGGTCACCTTCACGCTCTCCGGCGTCGAGCTGTGCAAGCAGACGCCCGGCGACGGCTCCCTCGAGCTGAAGGGACGGGTCTGCGCCGAAGAGGTCACCGTCACCGGCGAGCTGTCCGCCACCGAGGACTCCTACGAGTTCGGCGGCGCGTACCTGAAGACCTCGACCGCGAGCAACTCAGTCCCGGCCGACGCCGTTTCCAATCACACGCCCCTGCCGATCAGCCTCAAGCTCAAGCCGGGCAACTTCGACACCGGGACCCTGCAGCTCGAGATCAAGGGCCAGAAGTGGTACACGGGCCTCCAGTATCACTACCTGACCGTGACGGGGTCGTTCCTCGGCCCCAACCAGCAGGCGTCATCGAGCTTCTGCAATTAGACGTCAGGGCCCGGCCCGCAGCCGCGAGGCAGCCGTGCCGGGGGGCCGCCCCCTCCGATTTCGCGCGCGCTGCGTGGCTTCGAGCCGGCTCCCGCGACGGTCCCCCGACCTGCTCGGCACGCGGCGCTCCTTCGCCTCGGCCGTCCACGGCCCGAGCATCGCAACGGAAACTGCTGGCGGCGGAGCACCGTGACCGCCCGACTCGCGCGGCCCGTCCTGGCCCGCCGGTTGCTACACCGGCGACAAACTCCACGAGGTGTGAAGCCATGCGACGCGTCCTCTCCGCGTGCGCCCTGGTCGCGGTCCTGTCCGCTGCCGGCGGCGCCTGGGCCAAGAGTCTCGACAACCACCAGGCCGATCCACCCACGCCCGATCAGGTCGTAGGCATGCAAGCCGACCTTGCGCGATGGCTCGGCGCCATGCCGATCTCGAAGCGCCTGACGACCTCCGTGATGACGCGTTGGCGGAGCGCGAGCGCCGACCGCAGCAACGTGTACCGCTTCGGCTCACCCGACGGCGGCGGCATCACCATGACCCTCTTCGATCGTCCCGGGCGGACGCTGCAGAAGGAGACCACCGTCCAGGTCATCGCGCCCAACTCGGCCACGCCGCGCGGGCGCATCACGATCTCCACCGTGACCTACGACGTAGCGCGCCCCGGCCGCAAGTACGCCTACGCCACCGTCAAGCCCCTCCGCACCCGCGTCGCGCACCGCTAGCGCAGCCGAGGCCGCGCGGCCTCACCGGCTCGTAGACGGCGAGGATCTCCACCCACCACTGCGACGCAGCAGCCCGCTGGAGACAGTGGGGGCGCTACAACGTCAACCAGCAACGACGCTGGCGCCAGCAAACGCGGCCATGGGTCCCGCAGGCGCTACCGACGAGGACAGGGAGGCGAAGTCTCCTGCCCGTCGCAGAGCCTTTCCTTGCCCGGGTACGACCTATCGTCGTACATATCAGCCCTACCTCGGGGAGGGGCACGCCATGGGCAAGGCAGACAAGCGGATCAAGAAGGACGAGGCCGCGGCGCACGAACGAGCCATCGAGAACGCGGGTGCCGTGGTGCGCGCCGTGATCGGCGGCTACATCCGGCACATGCGCCTCGTGGCCGGGCTGAACCAGAAGGACCTCGGCAAACAGGGGACGGTCTCGCAGATGGAGCGCGGAGAGTTCAACGGGGGCGCCGCAAAGCTGGTCGAGGTGCTGACCCGGCTCGCTGGGGACACGAAGAACACGGCTCTGAACGCCCGGCGCGCGAAGCGCCTCGCCGAGCTCTACGTGCACTCCAGCTCGTAGGGCGCGGACGGCCAACGCCACCAGCCGCTACCTTGACCCGACGGGGCGCTACACCCTCGAGGTCGTCAGGGTGGACGAGGACTGGCAGGACGCGGAGTTCATCGCCTACGTGTCGATGGTCCAGGAGGTGCGCGAGCGTCGGGCCGCACGCCGCGCGCGCAAGAAGGGCTGGGCCGACGCATTTCGCTTTGCACGACCGCGCGTGAAGCGCCTATCCTCCCCGGTCACTACCCAGGGGAGGTCCAAGATGAGCCAGCCGTCCGTGTCATCCCATCCCGTGAAGGCCTTCGCCGCGCCGAGCGCCACCACGCCGCTCGGCGCCACCACCGTGCCGCGCCGTGACCCGCTACCCGGCGACGTAGAGATCAAGATCCTCTACTGCGGCGTCTGCCATTCGGACATCCACCAGGCCCGCGACGAGTGGCGCGAGTTTCTGCCCACGCAGTATCCCTGCGTCCCCGGCCACGAGATCGTGGGGCGCGTGACGCGCACCGGTAGCGCCGTGAAGATGTTCAAGGAGGGGGACCTCGCGGCGGTCGGCTGCATGGTCGGCTCCTGCGGCACCTGCCCGAGCTGCCGCGAGGGTGAAGAGCAGTACTGCGCCACCTTCCCAACCTTCACCTACAACGGGCCCGACAAGCACCTCGGGGGCGTGACCTACGGCGGCTACTCCGACAGCATCGTGGTGGACGAGGCCTTCGTGCTGCGCCTCTCTCCCAAGCTGGCCCTCGCGGGGGCGGCGCCGCTCCTCTGCGCCGGGATCACCACCTACTCGCCGCTCCGCCACTGGAACGTGACGAAGGGCAAGAAGGTGGGCATCGTGGGGCTCGGCGGGCTCGGTCACATGGGCGTGAAGTTCGCCAAGGCCTTCGGCGCCGAGACCGTGGTCTTCACCACCTCGGCGAGCAAAGTGGCCGACGCGAAGCGCCTCGGGGCCGACGAGGTCGTGATCTCCAAGGACGCGGCCGAGGTGCAAAAGCACGCCGGGAGCTTCGACTTCATCTTGAACACGGTCTCCGCCGAGCACGACCTCAACGCGTACCTCGGCCTGCTCAAGCGCGACGGCACGATGACGCTCCTCGGTGCGCCGCCGACGCCCGCGCCGGTCGTGGGCGCGTTCCTCATCCTCGGACGTAAGAGCCTCGCCGGCTCCGCCATCGGCGGCATCCGCGAGACTCAGGAGATGCTCGACTTCTGCGCCGAGCACGGCATCACCTCCGACGTCGAGGTGATCCGCATCCAGGACGTGAACCAGGCCTACGACCGCATGCTCCGGTCCGACGTGAAGTACCGCTTCGTGATCGACATGGCCTCGTTGAAGTAAAGGCGCGCGCGCTCACCGCTCGCGGGTGTCCAGGCTCTCCGCGACTACCCCGGCTCGACGCCGAAGGCCACGAGCTGCTCGCGGGAGACCTGCTCCTCGACGGTCTCTCCGACCTCGTTGAAGCCATCGGCGCCGCCGCGATCGTTCGTCCGCACGCGCACCAGGGTCCCGGGCTCGAGGTCGGCGGCGGCGAGAGCCATGGCCTTCTGGTCTCGGAGCTGGAGCAGGCTGACCCACCCGAGCGCCGAGCGGGTGCCGGCCAGGACCACGCCACACCCCTCCGCCAGCGTCTGCATCGCGGCCTCGAAGCGGTCGTACGCCCCGTCGACGGAGAGGTAGGCGGCGTACTCGGCTTCGCGCGCGGCTGAGTCGGTGACGGCTCCAGTTCCCGTCGGCGCGTGGTTCATCCCCGCCTCGAGAGCAAAGGCCACGATGTTGGTCAGCGCCGAGCCCACCGTCACCGTGAAGGCCTTCTGCGCCGGTTGGCGCAGCAGCTCCTCCGGCACGACGCTCCGGTCCTGGGTCATCATCTGGAAGGCGCGCACGAGCTGCAGCTCCCCCGAACACCCGACCGGGTGCCCGCACTTGAGCAGCCCTCCGAGCGGATTGAAGCGGCCCGCCAGGAGGCCCTCGACGCTCTCCTCGTGGCTGAATCCGGCCTCCTTGAGAATCATCCGCGAGATGCTGGGGAAGGCATCGTGCGGGAAGGCCAGGTCTACCTCTCGCAGCGCCGCAGGGCTCACGCCCCAGCCTCGGGCCATGCCGCACAGCGCGCGCCGCACCGAGGGCGAGCAGGTCACGGGACCGAAGCGGCGGCTGAGCGCGGGATGCTGGATCCCCTGCCCTACCCCCACGATGCGCACCGCTCGCCCATCCGGCGGCGGATGGGAGGAGAGCACCAGCGCGCTGGCGGCCGTGCTCACGGGCACCACGTCGTCGCGACGGTAGTGGGGACTCACCCAGGGGCTCCGCTCGTAGCTCGCCGGGTCCGGCGGCTGCCCGAAGAAGTGCGCCAGCGGGTAGCGCGCCGCGCGAGCCTGCATCGCGAGGGTGAGGGCCGAGGCGAGCTCGCGAAAGGCGGCCTTGGAGAGCCCGAGGTAGCGGAGCAGCGCGCGCTCGTAGAGGTCGCCGATGAGCACCATGGTCAGGCCGTACCGCCGTTCCGCGGGGTCGATCACGGAGCCCAGCATCTGAGCCGTCGCCGCCCGGTCCTGGGCCCTGAGCTCCTCGGGATAGGGCGCACCGTCGGGCAACACGCGGTTCATCTGCTCGCACGACACGAGCAGCGAGTAGTCGTACATGCCGAGCGCGATATCCTTGTAGGCCGGCAAGCCGGCGACCCCGCCGGCCGACGAGGTCCCGCGCACCGCGAGCGTCTCCTTGGGCAGGAGGTGCAGGTCGGCACTCAGCGCGGCCGAGACCTCTCCCGTGACGCCCGCCACGGCAGGGTCCATCGAGGCCAGGTAGAACGAATCGATCTTGAGGGGCGAGATACCCTCTAGCGCGCCGCGCACCGCCTCGAGACAGAGGTCGAAGTAGCCGGCGCGCGGGCGGCCGGTGATGCGCGTCGAGTAGGCCGAGTAGATGTAGACGGGGCGCAGCATCGGAGTTCCTGCTCACGCCGGGTGACGAGGGCCCCCGTGGGCTTTCCTCCCCGAGGTCAGGGAGCGGCGCGATTCTATCCCAGAGCCACCGGCCGACGTGAGTGTCGGACGCGAGATTCGGCCCGCGTGGCGGCCGCGGTCACCCCGACGTGGCCAGCGTACGCGGCCTGGAGGTGGACTGGCCAGTGGGCGTGGCAGACCCTAGCGAAGGGGCTACGCCAGCGGGCCTGGGGGGAAGAGGCCTGCCGTAAATCACAGCAATTTCCAATGAGATGATGGCAGAGGCCGCCGCCTGTGGGGAGCGGATCCTGGCATGACTCTTGCTCCATCGTCCGGCGTGAACGACCTCGGACGCCTTCGGTGGGGCGCGGTGTCGACCGTCCTGGCGGCGAGCATCGCCTGCCTCGTGTTGGTCGCGCCGGCCTTCGCCTTCCCTCCGGGCACCGCGATGTTGCATCCGGCCGCGGTGGACCTCGTGCTCGAGCGCCGAGGCAGCTCGGTGCGCGTGCGACGGGGCAAGCTCGTCCGCGTGGCCCAGTACGAGCTGCCGCTCCACGGGAGCCCGAGCAAGGTCACCGTCTACTACTCGGCCGTGAACGACCAGGTGCTCGGCGTGAAGACCGTCGGAGCCGAGCGGGTTGCGTTCTACTCGGGGAGCACCCGGCGCCGCTCGGAGCTGGAGAAGATACTGAAGGCCAAGACCTCGCGCGCCGTCAGCAGCGGGCCCGACGCGGACCTCGACCTCTTTCTCGGCGGAGGAGAGCGCCTGGCGGGGGGGCGCCTGACGCTGGACCGACGGGACCGGAGCGTCCTCTACACCTACGCGGGGCGTCCCTGGCGCAACGTCAAGGACCGCACTTCGCTGGCCGAGGCGCTCGAGTGGCTGAATCGCGACGGGCGCAACCTCCTCAACACCCCGCTCGCGCGACTGCAGGAAGATCAGCGCCCTCGCAGGACCCGCCGGCAACGACCCGCTGCCCCCTCACCGGGCGCGGTGGACCTGGCCTCGCGCCGCATCCAGGTCGACCGCGGCGCGGGCATCGAAGAACTCTCGCCCCTCGCCTTCAAGAAGCTCTTCGGCGTGACCTACCTCTCGGGCACCGTGCTCGCGCCCGGAGTGCACCAGGGGCGACTCTGGGAGTTCGCCGACCCCCGGCATCGCCGTTCGGCGGGGGGCGCGTCGGACCTGAGCTGGCCGCGGGCGAGTTCCCTCGAGCAGGTCGCCTTCGGCAAGAAGACCCCCGCCCAGGCCCAGCGCATCGTCGCGCGCCGCATCCGGCGCAACGAGGCCTGGAAGCCCTGGGAAGCGCGCGCCGCCTACCACGAGCTGCTCCGGGCCGGCCACGTGGCGCCGGTCTACATCAAGGAGGTCCCCGAGCTGACCCAAGGGGGCAGGAGGGGCTGGGGCCTCTTCGCCGCGCGAGACCTCGCCGTCGGAGACCTGATCGGCGCGTACGCCGGCGAGCTCGACTGGGGCCAGAACCGGCAAGACCGGGCCTACGTGCTCGGCGGCACCCACGAGCGCGAGGTGATCGACGCCCGGCACAAGGGCAACGAGACGCGCTTCGTCAACCACTCCTCGGCGCACCCCAACGCGAAGATGGGAGCGATCCCCGTGGACGGCCTCGTCCAGCCCTTCCTCTTCGTCTCGAGGCCCGTGAAGGCCGGCGAGCAGCTCCTCTTCGACTACGGCCAGGGCTACTGGGACGCGCTCGACATCGTGCCCGGAGAGCTCGGCGCGAAACGCACCGCCCGCTGAGGGTCCGCCGCCCTACTCCGACAAGATCCGCAGCGAGAGGTCGAGCTGGCTGCGCACGAGCTTGAGCACGCTCTCGTAGCCCTCGGCGTCCAGCCGGAGCTGCTGCATGAGGATCCGCCGCAGGCTGCGCAGCAGCGCGGTGCGGGCGCGCTCGATCCAGCGCGCGGCGGTGGCGCGGTGCACGCCGAAGAGCTCCCCGAGCTGGTCGATGGTCTCGCCGCCGACGAAATGCCGCCGCAGGAGCTCGCGATCCCGCTCGGGGAGCGAGGCCACGGCCGCCTTGAGCGCCGTCTTGAACTCCGTCTGATAGAGGAGCTTGAGGTGCGCGCGCTCGGCGCTCGGCACGGCCAGCTCGGGGGTGCCGGCGAGCTTCTCCGCGAGGTCGGTGTCGAGCGGTCGTTCGCGGTACTGCCCGCGAAAGGACTTGAGCGCGAGCCGCACCGCGATCACACGCAGCCACCCGGAGAGCTTGCCCCGCCCTGAGTAGGCCGCCAGGTAGGGCCGCCCCGAGGCGTCCGCCACGTAGAGCTGCTCGCGGAGCTTCTGTCGCAGCTCGTCGGCCGCCGCGCGCTCGAGCCCCTGACGCGCGAGCGCCCGGTCGATCCCCGGCCCGTAGCGCGCCTCGCAGGCCGCCACCGCGACTCCGTCTCTCGCCGCGCAGGCCGCCGCGACGTAGAGGTCGTCGACGAGGAGCGTCTCGAGGCTCTCCTCCGCGTTCTCCGGGCGCGAGAGCACCTCGGCCAGGTGCGCGAGGAAGGCCTCGTCGGGGTGCCGCACCTCGGGCCAGGCCGCGCGCGCCTCGGCCAGCCGCGCGGCGAGGCGCTCCGCGAGATCGGGCTGGCGGTGCCGCAGGCGCTGTGCTTCATTCAGCCGGTCGAGAAAGACCGTGGCCTGGGTTTGACGTGCGTCCATCGGTCGCGGCCTCTGGCATCGATCATACAACCATGGCCTGCCTCGATGACAACACCGTCCAGGCCCTCCTCGAGGGCAGGCTCGCGGCGGACCGCGCGGACGGCGCGCGCGCGCACCTCTCCGCGTGCGACGATTGCCGCCGGCTCGTCTCCGCGCTCGACACGCGAGGCCCGGGGACGGCGCCGCACCCGCTCGCGGGGCAGCTCCTCGGTGACACCTACCGGCTGAGCGTCCCCGTCGGAAGCGGCGGCATGGGCACGGTCTTCGCCGCCGAGCACGTGCGCCTCGGCCGCACCGTGGCCGTGAAGATCCTCTCCGAGCCCTTGCGGCAGCATCCGGAGGCACTCGACCGCTTTCGCCGCGAGGCGCTCATCTCCGCGGGCCTCGGGAGCCGGCACATCGTGGACGTGCTGGACTTCAACCGCATGCCCGACGGCACGCCGTTCATGGTGATGGAGCTCCTCGACGGGGAGGACCTGGCCGAACGCCTGGCCCTCCGCGGACCGCTCTCCCCCGAGGTGGCCGTCGCGCTCCTCAAGCAGCTCTGCTCGGCGCTCGCCGCCGCGCACGCGCGCGAGATCATCCACCGGGACCTGAAGCCCTCGAACGTCTTTCTCTGCCACGGCGACGACGACGTCCCGTTCGTGAAGGTGCTGGACTTCGGCATCTCGAAGGCCCGGACCGAGCTCGCCTCGCTCACCGGCTCGCGCGAGATCCTGGGCACGCCGCTCTACATGTCCCCGGAGATGGCCACCGCGCGGCACCAGGAGCTCGACCACCGCGCGGACCTCTTCTCCGTCGGCGCCATCGCCTACGAGGCGCTCACCGGACGGCGCGCCTTCGCCGCCGAGTCCATCCCTTCGGTCCTCTACCGCGTGGTGCACGACCATCCGCCACCTCCCGCGGCGCTGCGACCCGAGATCCCGGCCTGGCTCTCCGACCTCGTGATGCAGCTCCTGGCGAAGAACCCCGAGGAGCGCCCCCGGGACGCGAGGACCGTCACGCAGCTCCTCGACGAACGACGCACCGCCGCGCTACCCGCCACGGTCACGGGCCCCGGCCCTGTCTCGGTCCCGCGCCCCGGTCCCCCCGCGTCGACCTCGCACGCCACGTCGGTCGCCCCCTGGCGGATCGTCCTTTGGGCCCTGCTCGCCGCCCTGGCCGGGCTTGTGGGCGTCACCGCGTGGTGGTATCGAAGCGACCGACCGAGCGAGGCGTCGCGCACGGCCGCTCTCCCCGCGGCGCTCCCTCGGTCCGTGGATGCCGCTTCCCGGCCGGCCGACGCCGGGGCAGAGGCCGGGTCTGCACCGCGCGCCGACAGCGCCGCCGGAGCTCCCGTCCCCGCCCCGCGTCCCGCCCGCAAGGAGCGGCGCAAGAGGAACCCGGACACGGATCCGCTGCTGTAGAACCTCGGTGGGATGCATGACCGCTCTCTCGTCGCGACCTCGGCTGCTCGCCGCGGGGCTGTGCGCCCTGGCGCTGCTCCTCGGCGTGCGCTCCGCCCGGGCCGACGAGCCGGCCGCGGAGACGTCCACCGACGAGCGCGTGAACGGCCTGCGCACCGAGGGCGCCGCGTGCTACCGCAAGCGGGACTACCGCTGCGCGCTCACCCGCTTCGAGCAGGCCTACGCGCTGAAGCCGAGCGCCGCGCTGCGCTTCAACGTGGCCTCTGCCGAGGACAAGCTCGGCCTCGCCGCGCTCTCCGTACGCCACTACCAGCTCTTCTTGAAGGAAGCGGGGCCCTCCGCCCCCGCCGCGGCGCTGGCGCACATCGCCCGCCGCCTGAAGCTCCTGCATCGCCGCGTGGGCCGCGTCGCGCTCAGGATTCTCCCCCCAGGCGCGCATGTTCTGGTGAACGGCATGCCCCTCGAGGCGCCGCTGGCCCCCACGCCCACCCCCGCGCCCGCACCGAAGTCCGGCGGGCCGGCCGAGCTCGAGCTGGTGCTCGACCCCGGCACGCACAAGATCGAGGTGGCGGAGCCCGGCTGGCTGGCGAAGACGCTGGTGGTCACGCTCGCCCCGGGCGAGGCTCGCTCCGAGCTCGTGTCCCTCGAGCGCAACCCGAAGGCGACCGGCCCCACGAGCCGACCGGCCCACGCGTCCGCCCCGCCGCTCGCGACGCCTCCGCCGCACGGGGCGCCGCCTTCCGCGCTCCCGTCTCCCACCCTGCCGCCTCCGTCGTCCGGGGCCCCGTCCCCCAAGGCCCGTAGAGTCTTCGGGGGCCTCGTCGGTCGCTCGCTCGACCGCGCGCCGACGGACTCCGCGTTCGCTCCGGCCGGGCCCCCCGACCCGGCCCTCGTCGCGCGCCGCCGCCGCAAGAACCTCTGGGCGGGGCTCGCCTTCGCCACCTCGGCCGCCGCCGCCGCCGGGATGACCGTGCTCTACGCCATCGGCAAGCACGACGGAGACTCTGCCTACGCCGACTATCGGGCCGCCACGCGCGAGGCCGACCGCCAGCGCTACGGCGACGAGGTCACCGGCGCGCAGGGCAAGCTCATCGGCGGGCACGTGCTCCTCGGCGTCTCGGTCGCCGCCCTGGGTCTCGCGATCTACGAGCTCGCGACCCGCCCGCGCCTCGCCGAGCGCCCGAAGGCGCCACCCCCCCCCGTGCAGATCACCCCCGCCCCCGGGCCCGTGCCGCAGATCCAGATCCAGGGGGCGTTCTGAAGATGCCGCGCTCTCGCCTCGTCCTGCGTGCCGCGCTCGTCGCCCTCGCTTGCGGGCTGGCGTCCGGCTGCTCGTGGCCCCTCTGCGACGAGGCCTGTCCCGACGGCCACCGCTGCATCGACGGCGCGTGCATCGTGGACCCCTGCAAGGGCAAGAGCTGCGGCCCCGACGGCTACGGGGGCTCGTGCGGGGCGTGCGCGGGCGTCTGCCGCGAAGGACAGTGCAAGACCTGCTCGGCGGACATGGTCCGCATCATGGACCAGGAGGCGTGCATCGATCGCTTCGAGGCCTCGCCGGGACCGCGCGGCCGGGCGCAGTCCATGGCGGGCCGCGCCCCCTGGAACCGCGTGACCTGGATCGAGGCCAAGACGGCCTGCGAGCTGGCCGGCAAGCGCCTCTGCACGCGGGAGGAGTGGACCACGGCCTGCGTCGGCCCACAGCCCTGCGAGTTCTACTGCACGCCCCAGTATCCGTACGGCCCGGAGTACGTCTACGACAAGTGCTTCGGCGCGGCGCTCGCCTCGGAGCCGAAGCGCACCGGCCCCTTCCTGACGGGCAGCTACCAGCAGTGCGAGGGGGGAGTGCCGGGCCTCTTCGACATGAGCGGCAACGTGCGGGAGTGGGTCTCGACCTGCACCACCTCGAGCTGCAAGACCCTCGGCGGGAGCTACCTCGACAGCGGCTCCTCCTTGAGCTGCAAGGCCGAGGAGTCGGAGTACTCGAACATCCAGGTGCCCAAGTGGTCGAGCGGCGAGGGGCTGGACGTCGGCTTCAGGTGCTGCGCGGGGCTCTGACGCACGGCCGCGCGCCCTCACTCACGGCGGCGCGAGCTTCCAGACGTAGAAATCGAGCCCGGGGGTCGTCAACACGGTGTCCCCGAACATTGGCCGCCCCCGCGTCTGGCCCCCCACGACCAGCGACCGGTCGGACGCGAGCGCGAGCGCGCTCCCGCTGTCGGACGAAGTGCCGCCCCCCGAGATGACCCAGCGCGCCGTCCCCTGCGGTGAGAAGGCGGCGAGGAGCACGTCCTCCCCTCCCGCAGCCGCGAGCGTGAACGCGTCCAGCACCAGCATCTGCTCGAAGCTGGCCGCCAGATAGATCGTTCCGCGCGCATCCACGGTCAGCGCACCGGCGAATTCGTCGCCGGCCCCGCCGACGGCGCGCGCCCACTCCGCCGCTCCGTCGGCCGTCGAGAAGCGCGCGAGGAAGAGGTCTCCTCCGCCGTGGGCCTTGAGCTGCTTGCCGGCGAGCTTGAGCGTCGTCTCGAAGCTGCCTGCCACGATCACGCCGCGCCCTTCGGGCTCGAGCGCCACGGCGGTGGCGCCCTCGTGCGTCGGGTCGGCCCCGATGGGCTTGGCCCATTGCACCCCACCCTGGGGGGAGAGCTTCACGAGGAAGCCGTTGTAATCGTCGACGCCGGGGAGCGCGTGCCCGGCGAAGCTCGCCGGTCCGTGCACCTGCCCCACGGCGAAAACCTGCCCCTGCCGGTCCACGGCCAGCGACCGGACCTCGTCGGTGCCGTAGCCCCCGCCCGTCGTGGCCCAGCGCACCTCCCCCGACGGCGAGAGACGCGCGAGACACGCGTCGTCGCTGCCGCCCGATGAACCCACGGGCTTGTCGCCGAAGAGAAAGCCCCCCGCGCACCCGCCCCCGATAACGATATCTCCGTCGGGCGAGAGCGCCGCCGCCTGTCCGAAGTCCTGCAGCACGCCGCCGAAGCGCTTGGCCCAGCGCACCTCCCCCTCGGGCGACAGCGCCGCCACGAGGATGTCGTCCACTGCGATCGTGAAGGGGCCGCTCGGAATGGGCTCCCCCGCGCTCTTGAGGGTGAACGCCCCGAGCGTGATCTCGCCGTTGAAGCCGCCCACCAGGTACACCTCGCCCGAGGGCGACACGGCCAGGCCCTGCACCTGGGCTCGCGGGTTCCCCCCGGTCTGCCGCACCCAGAGCGGCCGCCCCTGGGGGTCGAGCTTCGCCACGAAGAGCACGCCGCCGAACTCGGGCCCCTCGAGCACGAAGGAGCCGAGCGTCCCGGTCCCCGCGAAGAAGCCGCCCAGATAGACGTTGCCCGCCGCATCGGTGGCGACGGCCATGGTCGCACCACCCGTGAAACCCGCCCCCGCGCGGGCCCACGAATGTCGGTGGGGCTCGACCGGCGGCAACGCCACATCGGCACGTGGCGCATCCGCGGCCAGCGCCCTATCGCGCGGCGCGGCGTCGCCCGGTGGCGGTCCCCCGTCCACCACGACCGACGGGGCCTGCGAACAACCGGCGAGAGCGAGGGTGACGACGAGAGGTGGGATGCGACGGCACATCATGCGCCCATCATACCGCGTGAAGCGCGCCCGCCGCGCCAAACCGCGGCCGAACCCGCTCGACCGCGCCTTGCGCCGCCGTGTAGACTCTGCCTCGACATTCGTCATCGACGAGGCTCGTATGCGACAGGCCCTGGTGGCCGCCCTGCTCTGCCTGCTGGCCGCCTGTGAAGGTCCCCGCCCCGACGGACTCGCCTTTGCGGACCCCGGACCCGGCCCGCACGTGATCTTCGATCTCGAGGCCCGCCCGCTGCCGGAGATCCCGCTGCCCAACGACCTCGCCACGCGCGCCGATCCGGATTCCCCCACCGGCCGACGGGTGAACGTCTCGCTCGACGCGCCCACCCGGCTCGAGCGCAAGCTCCGCCGCACCGTCAGCCGCCTTGAGGGCTTCTCCACCTTCGGGCCGGTGAGCGTGCGCTTCGACGCCCCGCTCGACCTCGACAACCTCACGGAGAGGCACCGACGCAATCGCGACTTCGACGACGACGCGGTGTTGCTCGTGAACCTCCAGCCCGGCAGCAAACGCTACGGCGACGCGGTGCTGCTCGACTTCGACCAGGGGAACTTCCCCCTCACCGTGCCCGAGATGGGCTCGCTCTGGTCGAACGACCCGCGCGAGACGGTGGCGAACCTGCTCTTCGACACCACGAACGAGGACCTGAACGGGAACGGCCGCCTCGACCCGGGCGAAGACACCGACGGGGACGGCCTGCTCGACGTGCCGAACGTGCACCCGAAGGGCGGGCACCCGATCGACGACCTCCTCACCTTCTACGAGAAGGTCACGGACACGCTGCTCCTGCGGCCCGTGGTGCCTCTCGAGCAGGAGGCGCGCTACGCGGTGGTCCTCACCAAGCGCCTCGTGGGCGAGGACGGCCAGCCCGTCCGCTCCCCCTTCCCCTACGTCCACCACCTGCGGCAGACCGAGGAGCTGCGCGGCCTGCCCGAGGTGCTCGAGCGCTACGGACTCACGCGCGAGGACGTGGCCTTCGCCTGGACCTTCACCACCCAGGGACCCACGCGCGACCTCGAGGCGCTGCGGCGCGGCCTCTACGGCGTCGGGCCCTTCGCCCACCTGGCGCGGGAGTTCCCGCCCGGCCTCGAGCTCGTGAAGTCCTTCTCGGGCGAGGGGCAAAACCCCTACCGCGTCCCCGGGGCGCGACTGAAGCAGCTCATCGAGATCCTGGGCCCCATCTACCTCGGGGGAGACGCGACCGGCATGAAGGCCCTCGGGCAGTCGTTCGACAACGTCGCATACGCGGTGGTCGGCGAGTTCACCGGCCCCAACCTGCTCGCCGATCGCGACGGCCATGCCAGCCCCGGTCATCCGGCGGACGAGGACGAGGTCTGGGACCTGGACCGCGTCACGGGCCACGCGTTCTACCGGCCGCACCGCGTCCCCTTCGTGTGCACCATCCCGCGCGCGGACCGTGGCTCGGGCCCCCCATTCCCGGTGGCGATCTACGCGCACGGCTACATGAGCAACCGCGTCGAGAATCTGCTCTTCTCGGGTCACCTGGCCCGCTACGGCATCGCCTCGTGCACCATCGACGCCTACGGCCACGGCCTCATCCTGCCGAACAGCATCGCGGACATGGCAGAGGGCTTCTTCGGCCTGCTGGACATGAAGGGGACGCTGCGCGCCTTCGCGCCCGGCCGCGCGCGCGACCTCGATCTGGACGGTCGCCCCGACGTGGGTGCGGACTTCTTCTCGGCCGACGCCTTTCACACCCGCGACATGGTGCGCCAGACGGTGCTCGACCTGATGGTGCTCATCCGCACGCTGCGCAGCTTCGACGGACATCGGCGGAACCTGCAGGACGTGCAGGGCCTCGGCCGCCCGGGCCTCGCCGGAGACCTCGACGGAGATGGGCGCGTGGACCTCGGCGGGCCGCTCAACGACTACTTCGGCTGGGGCACCAGCATGGGCGGAATCACGACGCTCGTGCTCGACGGCATCGAGCCCGCCATCGTGGCGGGAGCACCGTCGGCCGGCGGGGGCGGGCTCACCAGCATTCCCGTGCGCACCGTCGTCTCGGGCGTGCGCGAGGCGGCGATCCTCCGCAGCATGGGGCCGGTCTTCGTCACCCAGCCGGGCGATCGCGAAGAGGCCGTGGACCTGGCGACGATCGTTCCTTCCGCCAACCGGGCCGTCACGCACCGCCTGATCACGAACTTCGAGGTCCAGCCCGGCGACCGCGTGGAGCTCTGGAACCTGACGAACGGCAAGTCCTACGCCGCGTACGCCGATGCGAATCGCATGCTGCGCCTGCACGTCCCGGCCGACGCGATGGAGCCCGCCGAGCGGCACGCGCGGCTCGGCGTGGGGGCGGGTTTCATGCCCGCCCGGGCCATCCTCGCCGACACGCCCCTCGTCGGAGACCGGCTCGAGCTGCGCGTCTTCGTCGGACCGAGCGGTCCCTTGCGCCGCACCTACAATCGCTTCGGCGAGGAGGTCCTCTTCCAGGGAGTGACCTATCGGCGGGGCAGCCCCCTCGTCGCGCTCGCCTCGGGCCTGGGCCTGCAGCGCAACACCCCCGAGTTCCGCAAGCTGATCGCCATCGGCCAGATGGCGATCGACGCCGGCGACCCGGTGAACTACGCCCCGCACTACGCGCTCGACCCGCTGCCCTCCACGGACTACGACCGCGCGCAGCCCGGTGCGAGCGTCTGCCTCATCGCCACCGCCGGAGACACGCTGGTCCCCGTGGCCTCGGCCGTGGCGCTCGGCCGGGCCTCCGGAGCGGTGGAATACCTCACCCCCGACGTGCGCTTCGGCAAGCCGGCCAACCAGGTGCTCATCGACGCCTTCGTCACCGAGGGGCTCTCGTGGCTCGCCCGCTTCGACGGCCGCGAGGTGTTGGCCGACCCGGAGGACTTCTCTCGCGGCCAGCACGCCCCGCGCTCGCCGCGCGTGGGACATCCGATGCGCATGACGCGCGTGCTGCCGGCCGGCCTCCAGGCGCTGCGCATCCCGCTGCTCGACCCGCGCGGCCAGCACGGCTTCGCCTTCGATCCCCCGGGAACGGACTTCGACACCTCCACCTTCCTGATACACATGGTGGCGCAGTTCTACCGCAGCCGCGGGCGCGACCTCCGCGACGATCCCTGCATGGCCACGGCGAGTTGCCCGTGGATTCCCGCGCCATCTCCGCCGCCGCCGACCGAGTAGCACCCCGCCCCCAAACCGCCCGCCCCCCGGTCAACCGCCCCCTATCTCACCCAGGTTGCGTGTGCGGCAATGAACGCCCTGCGGATCCAACGCATTACATTCACATCATAATATGATCATGGGTGAACATTATTGGTGACGCAGAATACATGAACGACCTATAGTGAAAAACATCTCGGCCGGACCGTTTCAACCGGCGCGAC
This sequence comes from Deltaproteobacteria bacterium, assembly GCA_020848905.1. Lineage (NCBI taxonomy): Bacteria > Pseudomonadati > Myxococcota > Myxococcia > Deltaproteobacteria bacterium. Next base: position 42,785 of record JADLHG010000006.1, on the reverse strand, counting down.
CCGGCGATTCAGGTTGGAGCAAGGAGGCGACATGGGGCTCTTCGACAAGAAGCGGAAAGAGAAGGACGAGTTCGACTCCCCGGTGGAGCAGGTGAACCTCTCGGCACCCGTCGCCGCGCAGCCTCCCCCTCCTCCTCCGCGCCGGCTGGAAGCCGCGCCCCCCTCCCCTCTGGCGCTGGCCGAGCAGGAGGACGAGGCGCCGCGCTACACCATCGACCAGGCCATCGAGCTCATGCGCCTGCTCCCGGTGGACAACGTGGAGCTCGTGGTGCAGGTGGTGAAGAAGACCCTCGAGTCCACGAAGGTCAAGATCCCCGCCATCATCCAGGACGCGACGCGGAAGCTCGATCGCCTCGAGAAGCGGGTCGAGGTGCTCAAGCAAGAGATCCGCGAGTACGAGGAAGAGATCGCGAAGCGGCGGAACGAGATCGCGGCGCACGAGGCGGACCACGCCGAGACCACCACGGTGCGCGGCCGCCTGGCCATGGCGGAGCGCATGAACGTGGAGCGGGCGAATCGTCCTTCCGGACACGTGATGGCGCTGCCGTCCACGCCGCCGCCTACCCCGGCGGAGGCGTCGCCGGACCCGGTACCGGAGCCGAAGGAGTAGGGCCCTTTCCCCTTAGCCTGGAGCGACCATGCTGCGCTACCACATGGCGGTCATCACGAAGGACAAGGTTCTCAAGCGCGCGGTCCAGAGGCTGACCGCCGCCACCGGCTCCACCGCGGACTTCGGCGGCGACGCCTCGACGATCCGCACCGAGCGGCCGCCCCACCTCGCGATCTACGACGCTCGCGGCAAGGAGCCGGACGAGACCTTCCTCGGCCGCGTCCCCACGGGCTGCCGCATCATGTACATCATCGAGGAGGATCAGCTCATCAGCCGCATGCCGCTCCTCAGGGACCAGCGGGTGACGAGCCTCTTCTGCTACGGCGCGCAGTTCGACGACGACGAGTTCATCTCGAGCGCCACCAAGGCGCTGCGCAGCGAGATCTTCGGCCTACAGAAGTACTTCCCGTGGGGCGTGACCAGCTTCTCGATGATGGTCACGAGCTACGTGGAGAAGCGCAAGGCCGTCGAGGTGCTCCTGGCCTACGCCGAGGCCGCGGGGTGTCGCGTGCCGGTCCGGGACCGGATCCAGCTCGTGGCCGACGAGCTGATGATGAACGGGCTCTATCACTCCGCCGTGGACAAGAGCGGGCGCGAGCTCTACGCCGGCAAGACCACCGCCGAGCTGGCCAAGCTGACGAAGGTGGCGCCGATCCAGGTGCGCTACGCCTGCAGCGGCCGCTACTTCGGCATCTCCGTGCAGGACGGCGGCGGAACGCTGACGCGCCTGCGCGCGCTCGAGTACCTGCTCCGCGCCGGCTCCGGAGGCCGCATCGAGAACAAGCCGACGGGGGCGGGCCTCGGGCTCATCTCCGTGCTGCACTCGGTCTCGAAGCTCGTCTTCAACCTGGAGGCCGGCTACAGCAGCGAGGTGGTCGCTCTCTTCGACATGGAGCTCTTCAGCCAGGGAAAGGTCGGCGCGCGGTCCCTGCACCTCTTCTCCGCGCCCCCCCGCGAGGAAGAGGAGGTCGAGGCCCCCACGACGTCGGCCCCCGTGCGGACGCGACGGGCGCTCACGGGAAACCCCGGTCTCTGGGGGGTCGCCGCGGTGATGCTCGCGATGGTCACCGCCCTCGGGACGGCGGCCTTCATGAAGCGGCAGCCGCCGTCGCCCGCCGCGAGCCGGGCCGTGACCGTGATGGCCGAGCCCGAGGACGCCACGGTGCGCCTCAACGGCTCGGTGATCCCGAAGGGGCGGCCGGTGCCGCTCCCCGCCGAGGCCGCGCAGCCGAGCGAGGTCACGGTGCAGCGCGAAGGCTACGCCACCAAGTCGATCGCCGTGCCCAAAGACGGCAACGGGCGGACCCACGAGATCTTCCACGTCACGTTGGCCCGCTCCGAACGCACCGAGCAGCGATAACCCCACACGATGAGGAGCTACGCGATGACCAAGAGCCAGCCGAAGCGCCCCTCGAACGGACGTCGCCTCTCCACGCCGACGACGACGGCCGAGATCATCTGCCCCGCGTGCGGGGGCGAGACGGTTCATATCCACGGCCGGATGGTCTGCACGACCTGTCGCACCATCGTGCAGACCTGCTGCGAGTAGGGGGCGCCCCGGGCGCTATCGCCCGGCACCCGGCCAGAGCTCGAGCGGCGCCTCGGGAAGCGCCTGCTCGTGCGTCACGACCTTGAAGACCGAAAAGCCTCGCGCCTGGTAGTTGGGGAGCGCGCCGGGTCCGTCGAGCGAGCAGGTGTGCACCCACACGCGCCGGGCCCCGAGGGCGAAGGCCTCCTCGACCCCGACGGTGAGCAGGTGCCCGCCGAACCCTCGGCCCGAAAACCCCGGCAGCAGGCCGAAGTAGAGCAGCTCGACGTTCCCTCCGCTCTGGCGCTCGAGCTCCACGTACCCGGCCGGGGCACCTCCCACGTAGAGCACCCAGGTGGCCACCTCGGGCCGCTCGAGGTGCCCTCGCCAGTCGGCCAGGGTCCAGGGGAGCCGATCGATCCACCACCAGTCGGCCCCCACCGACGCGTAGAGGAAGCGACTGAAGGCCGGTTGCGAGGGTTCGAGGCGCGCGACGACGCACGGCTCCTGGGGATGCCGCGCCGCGCGGAGGGCCTGGAAGGAGGTGAGCTCGAGGTGCCAGGTGGTCACCGAGGCCGTACGCATGGGGGGCATTATTACCCAAAACGTGCCCCGCGCCGAGGCAGCCGACATAATAGGTAGAGGGAGGGCTCCGATAGGAGAGCCGCGAGGATGGCGAGCATGGACCGTACGCTGCTGCTCAGTCAGGTCTACGAGCCGATCACCGTGATCAGCTGGAGGCGAGCGATCAGCTTGCTGACGCTCGGCAAGGTGGAGGTCGTCGAGACCTACGACCAGAACATCCGCTCCGTCTCGCTCGTGCTGAAATTGCCGTCGGTGGTGCGCCTGGTGCACAGCTTTCGGCGGCACAAACACCCCGTGCGCTTCTCGCGGCAGAACGTGCTCGCGCGCGACCGCTGGCGCTGCCAGTACTGCGGCCAGAAGCGCACCAGCGCGGAGCTGACCTACGACCACGTCATTCCGCGGGCCAAGGGGGGCAAGACCTGCTGGGAGAACATCGTCACCGCCTGCGTGGAGTGCAACGCGCGCAAGGCGGATCGCACGCCGGAGCAGGCCCGGATGCGACTCCTGCAGGAGCCGGCGCGCCCCTCGTGGGTGCCGATCTTCACGCTGCAGATCTCGCGGCAATCGGTCCCCGACGCCTGGCGCGACTACTGCTACTGGATGGCCGAGCTCGTGCCGGACTGAGCGGGGCTACTTCCCCCCTCCCTCGGTGGCCACCCCGAGGCGCGTGAAGCCCACGCTGCGCGCGATGGACATCACCTTCACCACGCTGCCGTGATAGGCCTTGGTGTCGGCGAGCACGAGGATGCGCGCCCCCGGATGCGCCTGGCGTTCCTTGCGCAGCTCGCCGAGGAGCTGGTCCCCCGAGACGGGCTTCTGCTTGTATTCGAGGGCCCCGGTGCGGGTCACGACCACGGTGATGTCGGGCTCCTTGCCCGCGGCGGCCGAGCCCGCCCCCTTCGGCAACTCCACCTTCATCGACGGGCTGACGATCAGGCTCGCCGTCACCATGAAGATGATCAGCAGCACCAGCATGATGTCGACCATCGGGGTGACGTTGATCTCGGTGATCATCTCCCCGTCGTCGTCGTTCTGCGAGCCAGCGCCACCGGCCATCGGCTAGGCCTCCTCGGCCTTGGCCGCCGGAGCTCCCTCGGCCGCGGCGACGGCGATGGCCGCAGCCCCGGCGGGACCAGGTTGCCGGCGGAGCTCGGAGAGGATGAGGTGGCTCAGCCCGTCCACGCTCGCGATCAGGGCGCGGATACGGCGCTGGAAGTAGTTGAAGGCGATGACCGCCGGGATGGCCACGAAGAGCCCCATGGCGGTGGCCACGAGCGCTTCGGAGATGCCGGCCATCACGGCCTTGGCCGCGCCGCCGCTCTCGACCGACAGGTCGTGGAAGGCCTTGATGATGCCGATCACCGTGCCGAAGAGACCGATGAACGGCGCGTTGTTGCCGAGCGTCCCGAGGAAACCCAGCCGCTGCTCGAGCAGACTGCGCTGGATCGCCTTGGCCGAGGTGATCGCCTCGGCCACCGAGTCCGGTCCCTTGTCGTAGGCCCGAAGTCCCTCGAGCGCGATGCGCGCCTCCACGCCGCGCACCACCTGCAGTCGGAAGACCGCCTTGTCGATCTCCCCCTTGTCCAGGTGCGACTTCAGGTTCTCCGCCAGCCGGGCCGGATCTCCGCCCGAGCGCGAGATGACCACGGCGCGCTCGATGATGATGCCGACGCTCAGCACCGACAGCCCGATGAGCAACCAGAGCACCCAGCCAGCGCCGGTGCTCAACATCACCTTGAGAAGCGAATCCATCAGATCCATGGGCACCCCTCGGGCTCCGACGGAGCAGAGGCTCCGCGAAGCTGCCGTTTGAGGTAACACAGCGCCCCCCGCCATGCAAAAGGGGAGCGCGCTACTTGCGGCCGAGCCAGCGCGAGGCGAAGGAGGCCTTCGTCGGCGGCGTTGGTCGGGCGGCGAGGCGCTCTGCCGCGGCACGAATCGCCGCCTCGGCGCTCTCGCGTCGCTCGCCCGCCGGGCCCTCGGCGACGTGGCGGTCGAGGAAGTCGAACTGGTCCTGCCAGCACTGCTTGGCGGCGGCGGTCACCACGAGCGCGTGGAAGGCGTGCAGCTCCCCCGGATAGTAGCGGGTCTCGCAGGGGACCCCGTGCGCGTCGAGCGCGACCTTGAGGCGGCGCGTGTCGTCGAGCAGCGGGTCTCGCGTCCCGACCGCCGCGAAGAAGGGGGGCAGCGGGTGCGCCGGCGCGTCGCTCCCCTCGAGGACGAGGAGGGGGTCGGCCAGGTCGTGGCCCCCCGGCCGGCTCGGGTCGACGCCACGGAGATACCCTTCCGGAACCTCGGCCAGGCGGTCGAAGACCCAGGCTCGCATGCGCGGTTTGCGCCGACGGAACCGCTCGGGGTCGCTCACCTGCAGCATGCCGCAGTTGGGGAGCACCGCGCGCGGACGGAGCCCCGTCGCGAAGAGCTCCTGCGCCCACGGCTCGGGGCGCGGGTACGCGAGGATCACTGCCAGCGCCGTGACGAGGTTCGCCCCGGCCGACTCGCCGGCGAGCACCAGGCGGCCGAGGTCCCCCTCGCAGGCCGCCGCGTTCTTCGCCACCCAGACGAGCGCCGCCGCGCAGTCCTCGATCGCCGCGGGGTAGGGGTGCTTCGGCGCCAGCCGGTAGTTGACGTTGAAGACCAGGTACCCCTTCTGCGCGAAGGCCTCGGCCATCATCCAGTGGCTGTCCTTCGACAGGATGCGGAAGCCGCCGCCGTGCACGTAGAAGACCACCGGGGCGGGTCGCGGCGCGCCGACCGGGCGGTAGATGTCGAGGAGGTGCTCCACGCGCCCGGTGGAGAGGTAAGGCACGTCGCGTACCACGTCCACGCCGTAGGGATGGGGTCTCCGGCGGGGCATCGCGCGCATGGCCCGCGCCCCGACCTTGAAGAAGTTGCTCACCACCACGGCACCGGCACGCTGCCGCAGCGCATCGCGCAGCTGCTGGCCCCGGCGTCGGACTCTCTTGAGCATGAACGGCCTCGTTCCTTGACCGAAGCATATGAACCCGAGCCGTCGGGGGCAAGCCTACCGTCGAGGGAAGGGGCGGCGGTCCGCGATCACACCCCTGACGGGCCCTACGCTTGTCGGATCGGGGCGCCCCGCGTATGCTCGGCCTCCACGGAGCGTGACATGAACGAATCACGGGTGCTGATTCTCGGGGCGGCGGGACGAGACTTTCACAATTTCAACGTCTACTTCAGGGACAACCCGGGCTACCGGGTGATGGGCTTCACCGCGACCCAGATCCCGGGGATCGACGGGCGGCGGTATCCCCCCGAGCTCGCCGGGTCGCGCTACCCGCAGGGGATCCCCATCGAGCGCGAGGACGAGCTCCCCCGGCTGATCCGCGAGTGGAAGATCACCCAGGTGGTCTTCGCCTACTCCGACGTGAAGCACGAACACGTCATGCACCTCGCGTCGCAGACCCTCGCCGCGGGGGCCGACTTCCGCCTCCTCGGCGTCGAGCACACGATGCTCCAGGCCAGCGTGCCTGTGGTCGCCGTCTGCGCCGTGCGCACGGGGTGCGGCAAGAGCCAGACCTCGCGCTACGTAGCGGCCCGCCTCAAGGCCGCCGGCAAGCGCGTGGTCGCCGTCCGCCATCCGATGCCCTACGGCGACCTGACGCGCCAGGTGGTGCAGCGCTTCGCCAGCTACGAGGACCTCGAGGCGCACGACTGCACGCTCGAGGAGCGCGAGGAATACGAGACGCACCTCGAGAGCGGCACGGTGGTCTACGCGGGCGTGGACTACGCCCAGGTGCTCGAGCGAGCGCAGACCGAGGCCGACGCGATCATCTGGGACGGCGGCAACAACGACACGCCCTTCTTCCGCCCCGATCTATGGATCGCCGTGGTGGACCCGCTGCGCCCCGGACACGAGCTGACCTATCACCCCGGGGAGACGAACCTCATCGGCGCGCACCTCGTGCTGCTGAACAAGGCGACGGTGGCCCGGCCCGAGGACCGCGCCACGGTGCTCGGCAACATCGCGACGCGCAACCCGAAGGCGGTCGTCGTGCAGGCCGAGAGTCGCTTGGTCTTCGACGAGGAGGCGGTCCGGGGCAAGCGCGTGCTGGTGGTGGAGGACGGGCCCACGGTGACACACGGCGAGATGCCTTTCGGCGCGGCCACCGTCGCCGCGCAGAAGGTGGGCGCGCGCATCATGGAGCCGCGCGGCAGCGCGGTGGGGTCGATCCTGGCGGCCTACAAGAGCTACCCGCACCTCGGCCTCACGGTGCCGGCCGTCGGCTACTCGGACGAGCAGCTCAAGGACCTCGAGCAGACCATCAACGGTGCCGACTGCGACGCCGTGCTCTACGCCACCCCCATCGACCTCGGCCGCCTGCTCAAGCTGCGCAAGCCTGCGGTGCGCGTGCGCTACGAGCTGGCGGACCTCGAAGGACCCACGCTCGGCGACCAGCTCGACCGTTTCCTGCACCGCATGTCCCCGCGCTGAGCGAGCGGCGGCACCCGTTCGAGGACCAGCCATGACGCGAGACCTGAGCGCGCTATCCCACGTCCCGAGGGAGCGCGGAGTCTTCTGCAACCGCACCCTGAACCTCCGGTCGATCAAGGCCATCGGCTACGACATGGACTACACGCTCATCGACTACCACGTCGAGGCGTGGGAGCGACGGGCCTACGAGCACCTGCGACGCAAGCTCGTGGCCTACGGGTGGCCCGTCGGCGACCTCGAGTTCGACCCGACTCTCATCCAGCGTGGGCTGATCCTGGACATCGAGCACGGCAACCTGCTCAAGGCCAACCGCTTCGGCTACGTCAAGCGGGCCTACCACGGCACGCAGCCGCTCGACTTCGACGAGCAGCGCCAAGTCTACTCGCGCATCATCGTGGATCTGTCCGAGCCGCGATGGGTCTTCCTGAACACGCTCTTCTCGCTCTCCGAAGCGTGCATGTACGCGCAGCTGGTGGACCTGCTCGACCAGGGGAAGATCGCCCAGGGGCACATCAGCGGCGTGCTGGGCTACGCGGACCTCTACAAGCGCGTCCGCAAGTCGCTCGACCTCGCGCACATGGAGGGACAGCTCAAGGCCGACATCCTCGCCGAGCCGGAGACCTTCATCCAGCTCGACTCGGACACCCCGCTCGCCCTGCTCGATCAACGGCACGCGGGCAAGAAGCTCCTGCTCATCACCAACTCGGAGTGGGAGTACACGCGCGCGGTGATGCGGTACTGCTTCGACCGCTTCCTCCCCGGGGGGATGACCTGGCGCGATCTCTTCGACGTGCTGATCGTCTCGGCGCGCAAGCCGGCCTTCTTCTCGAGCCGCATGCCGCTGTTCGAGGTGGTGAGCGAGGATGGACTCCTCCGGCCTGCGATGCCGGGCCTGACCGACCGCGGGATCTTTCTCGGCGGCGACGCCACGCAGGTCGAGGAGTACCTCGGCCTCTCGGGGGACCAGATCCTCTACGTGGGCGACCACATCTTCGTGGACGTGCAGATCAGCAAGAACGTGCTCCGCTGGCGCACCGCGCTCGTCGTGCGCGAGCTCGAGCAGGAGGTGCGGGCCATGGAGCACTTCCGCGACCACGAAGGGCAGCTAACCGCCCTGATGGCCGAGAAGGAACAGCGCGAGGGCTTGCTCTGTCACCTGCGCCTCCTCTTGCAGCGCGCGCAGGGGCACTACGGACCGCCGCCGACCATCACTCCCGAGGCGCTCCACGCCGAGATCCAGTCGCTGCGCGCCGAGGTCGAAGCCCTCGACGACCAGATCGCGCCGCTCGCGATCCGCGCCGGGGACCTGAGCAACCACCGCTGGGGGCTGCTGATGCGCGCCGGCAACGACAAGAGCTACATGGCCCGGCAGCTCGAGCGGCACGCGGACGTGTACACCTCGCGCGTCTCGAACTTCGTCTTTCAGACCCCATTCGCCTTCATCCGGTCGCACCGCGGAAGCCTGCCGCACGACGGCACGGAGGGCTGAGCGCTCGCATGACGGCCGCACACTTCATCTACATCCCTCTCGCGATTACTGTCGGATTGATCGTGGGCTACGCCCTCGGCGGACGGGCCGCCCGAGCCGAGCTCGAACGGATCCGAGCGCGCCTGGAAGAGGCGGAGCGGCGCGAGGCTGCCGCGCGACTGTCCGGGGAGCAAACGAAGTCCTGATGGGGGCTCGACCCGCTGCGCTCGCGACCTGCCTCGTCGCGACAGGGATGGTGGCCGGCTGTCACGGCCTGTTCGGCTACCGCGCCGTGCCCGCTGCGACCGATGGCGGCCACACGGAGCTGGACGGCCAGCCCGAGGGGGGCGCGCTACGCGACGGCGCGATGACGGACGGCGTCCTCGACGGCGGGCGTGACGGCGGCGGTCCGCGCCCGGATGCGAGGGACGGCGGCGCGCTCGGGCTGCTCGTGACGTTCAACCCACGGGTCATCCCGGTCTCCGCCCCGGAGCTGGCCAACCCATTTCGCGGGGCCCTGGCCTGGTACGAGGACGCGTCGCTCTTGCCGTCGGGCTGGCCGGTGCTCGACAGCTACGCGCGCGTCACCTGGCGCAGCCTCGAGCCGACCGAGAACGCCTACGACTTCAGCGCCATCGAGTCCGCGCTGCAGCGGGTCGCCGCCCGTAAGGGGAAGCTCGGTCTGCGCGTGATGGCCGCGTGCACTACCTGCGCCACGAGCTCCGCCGTGCCGGCCTACCTGATGGCGCGCATGCCGGGCGGGACGACCACCGGGGCCGGACAGTACGTTCCCGACTGGAACGACCCGGACTTCCTCGCGCGAGCGCTCGCGCTCATTCAGGCCCTGGCTGCCCGCTACAACACCGACGCACGGCTCGGATGGATCGAGCCCGGCTTCTACGGCAACTGGGGGAGCTGGTTCCTCTTCTCGCTGCCCGGCCCGACGATGACGACGGCCAACAAGTACGCCATCGTCGACGCCGCCGTGGCCGCCTTCACCGGACCGCGCATCATCATGTCCGCGGGAGACAAGCAGGCGCTGGACTACGCCATGGCGCTCTCGCCGCGCATCGGGTGGCGCAACGACTGCGCCGGGGAGAGCGGCCTCGACGACATCTGGAAGAACCGACCGTCCATCCAGGGCCGCTGGACCTCGGCTCCGGGGATCGCGGCGTGGTGCGGAGCCCCGGCGGGGCGCGGCTACTTCGCGCATGGCCTGACCCAGGTGAAGGACTATCACCTGGCCATCGTCTCGGGAGACACGGAACCGTACACCGCGTACTCGGCGAAGGAGCAGGCCGAGCTGCAGAGCGCCCTGAAGGCCGAAGGCTACCGGTTCGTGCTCCGCAAGCTGACCCTGCCCGCGGCGCTCCAGCCCGGGAAGTCCTTCGAGGTGCGGACGGAGTGGTCCAACGTGAACGTCACGCCCGCGTACACGCGCTGGCAGGTCGAGCTGCTCTTCCGTCCCGCCGGGAGCACCACCGTGGCCTGGGACCTCCCGCTCGGCGTGGACCTCGAGAAGCTCCTGCCGACGACGAACGCCGCCGGGGTCGACACGCCCGTCGCGTACACCACGACAGTGATGTGGCCCGCCGGAGCCCTCCCGGCGGGGAACTACGAGGTCGCGCTGCTCGTTCGAGACCCGGCCGGGTACTACGCGCCGCTCGCCGTCGCGATCGAGGGGCGTCGCAGCGACGGCAGTTATCCCCTCGGCAACGTGACGCTTCGGTAGGGTCGGCGCGCAGGCCGTCAGGCGGTGCGCTTGATGATGTGGTAGCCGAAGTCGGTCTCGACCACGCCGCTCACTCCGCCGACATCCAGGCCGAAGGCGGCCTCCTCGAACGGAGGCACCATCATCCCGCGGCTGAAGGCCCCGAGGTCGCCGCCCTCGTCGGAGGAGGGGCAGTCCGAGTTCGCGCGGGCCAGGTCGCCGAACTCGGCCCCGCCGTCGAGCTGCTGCTTGAGCGAGGTGATCTGCTGCAGGGCCTCGCCCTTCGAGCGCGTGGCGCTGGAGCGGGCCGAGCCCTTGTACATCAAGAGAATGTGGGACGCGCGAACCCGGGCGGCGGTCATGGAGTCCTCCTCGGCGGGGAAAGGTCACAGCGCTCGTTGCGCGAGCGGTAGCGTAGACCGGCCGGGGCGAAAAGGCGACTCCGTCCCCGCGTGTCCCCGCCGCCCCGCGTGCTCGGGGCTAGAGACCCCCACGGCCCCGTCGCCAGCAGGCCCCAGCACGGTGCAAGTGGTCGAAATACCGACGGTGAGCCGTGGCACCCGGGTTGCATCTCACTTCCTCGATGGCGCAGCGTTCTCGTCACCTCCATCGCGCGCAGGGAGCTCTCGTGGCCGCGAGCGTCGCGCTGGTCGCCTCGCTGAGCGGGCCCGAGGCGGCGGCGCGAACCACCCCGAACAGCGGCGCGGTGGGGCTTCCCCCCGGCGTCGAGCTGCAGACCCCCCTCCCCTGCGGCGTCCGCACGCGCGTCACCTGCAGCTACGGCTGCGGCGGCCACACCGGAACCGTCAACGGCAGCTCGTCGAACGACTACTACGCCCTCGACATCCAGCGTGACGAGGCGGGCGGCGGCGACGGGAAGCCGCTCGTGGCGGCCGCCACGGGCGTGGTGCGGTACGCCAGCTGGGCCACCGGCGGGTGGTCCAGCTACGGCCTGATGGTGCTCATCGAGCACGACTTCGGCGACGGGCATCGCTACGTCACGCTCTACGCGCACATGAGCAAGATCGGGGTCGCCGTCGGCCAGAAGGTGGTGATCGGCGAGACGATCGGCAACATGGGATCGACGGGGAACAGCACCGCTCCGCACGTCCACTTCGCCGTGCATCGGGACGCCAAGATCGCCGGAGGGCCCTACGGCGGCACCGCGGTCGTCCCCGAGCCGCTCGGCGGTCGCGAGAACCTGAGCGGCGGCGGTTCCTGGTCCCCCGCATGCGTGAACACGCCGCCTCCGCCACCGTCGCCGCCCCGACCTCCGTCGGCCGACCAGGGAGTTCGACACGACGCCCGAGCCCCCGTGGCCCCCCGCGCGGACGCGGGTGTGCCGTCGGCGCCGGCTCCCGTCTGGAACAGCCCCGACGCCGGGACGACGGCCATGCTGCCCGAGGCTGCACCGGAGGATCACGACAACCCGACGGCAGTAATGGGCGGGTGCAGCGCCGCCGGAGGGTCGACGCGAGATGGGCTCCTCGGCCTGCTCGCCCTCGGCCTCGCGCTGGCGCTCGTCGGGCCTCGGCGCGCGCGACGGAACCGCGCCCCGAGCCGCGACCGCTAGGGACCTCTTAACGACGACTCAGAAAGGCCGGTCGCGCCGGGAGGGAGAGACGCCGCGGAGGCGCTGCGGGCCTGGCCCACGCGGGGAGCTCCGAGATAGGGCGCGCGGCCAGCTCCCCGGGCTGCGCCGCGTGGAAGTAGCGATACCCCTCGCGCAGCAGGCGACGGCTCACGAGCGTCGTCGACCCCCGCGGCACCTCCTCGAGCAGACCGGGCAGTCCCGCCATGGCGTGCTCGAGCTCCGACGGTGAGAGGTCGCTGAGGAGCGCCGCCACCGCGAAGACGCGCGCCCAGCCCACGCTCCCCTGGCCTTGCGCGAGACGCACGCGCTCGGCGTGAGCGTGCGCGAACTCGAGTCGCGCGAGGGTACGCTCCCACCGCGCGCCATCGCGCACCACCACCGCGAGGCCGCGAAAGACCTTGGGCCAGAGCTCGAGCTCGGCGCCGATCTCCGCCACGACACGGAAGCTGCGCCGCCCCTCGCCCACCCGGAAGGGGCTGAAGACGTAGAGCGCGCGGCGTCGCTGCTGATCCGCCGTCCCGCCCTGGAAGAAGCCGCGCACCCCGCGCGGCGTGAGCTCCCGGATGGCCTGCACCGACTCCGGGTCGATCTCCATCTCCCGCCGATTGAGCAGGTAGAGGGCGTGGAGCGCCCCGTGCATCAGGTCGGGTGTCGTGAGCCGCGGACTCTGCGTTCGCTCGCGCCGCACCGCCAGGACGTTGGCCATCAGGTCTCGCGTCCCCTCGGCGGGGTCCTTCAGCTCGGGCATGCGTCGCGCCGCCTCGAAGTCGGTGAGCTCGTGCAGGAGATCGGTCAGCCGCGCACCGGGCGGGACGGCCAGCTTCAGCTTGGCCACGGAGATGTATTGGTGCGGGCGCCGGTAGGCTCCTCGCTGGGTGTAGAGCGAGCAGTCGAGCTGCATCGCCCGCCCGTCGGCGCCGCGGGTCTCGAACTGTACGTGGACCACTCCCGGCCGGTAGGAGGGCTTGCGCGTGATGCGGCCCCTCGCGCGCACCTCCGGGAAGTGCGCGCGCACGGTCCGGATCACCTCGGCCACCACGCGCTCGACGGCCAGCCGGTCGATCTGCTCGGGGGAGCGGCGCCTCGCGAAGAGGGGCGGACGCTGCCGCATCGCCGCACGCGTGCGCTCCACCGCGGAGCTCACGTCGAGGCCGAGGTCCAGGTCGTCGAGGCGCGGCCCCGCCTGCGACGTCCCGGCGGCGAGGCGCTGGCGCGCGCCAAGGGTGTCGCGCACGGTGCCTCCGGTCACGCGCTTGTCCATCCCGAGCGCATCGAAGGCCAAAAGGAGCGCATCCACGCGCCGGAGGTCCTTCCATCGCGCGGAGAGGACGGGGTTCTGACGCGCCTCGGGACGCGCCTGCTCCAGCGCGTCGAGGCGTCGCCTGAGCTCGCGGCGCACCGGGCGGCGAGCCGACGCATCGTTCAGCCGGAGATACCCGTCGCGCGCGAAGAGCCGGTCCGCGAAGCGCCGCAAGCCCTCGGTCACGCGGCCGAGAACCCCGGGGCGCGGCCCCCGCTCGACGACGGGAAACCCGTGTGCCGGCGCGAGCGGCGCGGCGACCAGCCAGACGACGATTACGAGAGACGAGCTACGCACGTGAGGGCGACTTCTCGGAGACTTCCGCGCTCCGAGGCCGGCTACGGAGCACGCGACGTGCCAGCCCGGAGATCCGCGTCACGAACGCCACGCCGTCCCGAGCGCAACGGACCCTCAGTATCCGAACCACCTTTGGAGGCGAAACCGCGCCGTGTCGACGACCCGCTTGGCCGTCCAGCGCACGTTGTCCAAGGTACGTTCCAGCCGGTCCCGGGCGAGGATCTTCTCGCCTCCGGGCCGGGCGGCGATGGCGGCGCGCCAGAGCGCGTCCGTGCCGTCGAAGTTCGCGTGCCCCACGAAGGAGGCCAGGCTCCGCAGCATCGCGTCCCCGTGGGCGCGATGCAGCACCGCGACGAACGCCTTGATCTCCGCGCCCCCGCGCAGCTCGTTGAAGCCGTAGTAACGCCAATCCCGGTAGCCCGCCTTGCGCGCCCGCGGCTCGAGCTGCGCCCGAACCTCGGCGAGAGATCCCATGCGCTTCGAGCTGAGGAGCGAGGGGCGCACGAGCCGCTCGAACTCCATCTTGACCGTGTGGAGTTGGCTGTAGACGTGGGAGAGCCGCTCGCTCCCCCCGAAGCTCGGCTCCCGGTCCTGGCTGCGCCAGTAGCGCCGGAGGATCGTACGCACCGAGTCGCCGGGGCGCGCGACGAGCGGCGTGCCGTTGAAGAGGCCGAAGTAGGACTCCCCGCGGGCGGTGCGCTGCGGAGCGCTCGCCAGGTCAGAGAGGACCTGCGCCGCCACCTGGATATGGTGCGCCACCCCATTGAGCAGGATCTTGGGGCGCATCGCGCCCGGCGCCACGCCCGTGAGGAAAGGCAGGCCGCCTGCCCAGGGACCCGCTTCCGGGCTGGCCCCCGAGAAGTCCACTTCCCGGGCGAGGGACAGGTTGCCCACCGTCTCGGCGAGCTGACGGACCCGGGCCTGCTTGAGCGTGGTCGCTCTGAAGCGCTGGTCGGCCTGCGTGAGCCGGCGCTGTTCCTGTTTCAGCAGGGTGTACTGCACCTTCAGGCGCTGTTTGGGCGTGGCCCGCTCCCAGACCTCCGGACGGTAGCCCTGCGGAGCGACCGACTGCCGCCGCGGGATCGCCTGGGCGGGCGCCGGTCCCAGGCTGAGACCGAGGCTCAGGCCCAGGGCTGCGCCCCATGCGGGGACGAGGGCCGTCCAAGGCGTCGACCTGCGGTACGGCAGCCCTTTTGTCATGCCCACGAGCGTTTGCAGGAGCCGTGCCCGCGCGCGCCTCCTACCGCGCGTCAGGTTTCCGGGGACTTGCGATGGTCACGATCCCACGGGCGGAAAGGAGCGCCGGCGGATCGGCGGATCGACCGGCCGGCGTCTGGGTACACCTGTCCCCCCGCACCGGGCAGCCCCCTACTCCCCTTGTTGCGCGAGGTAGGCCTCGAAAAGCCGCCGGTACTTGTCGGGGATGGGGATGGAGGTGAACCCGGCCATCTCGACCGCGACGGAGGTGACGCGGCCGACGGCCCTCACCTCCTCGTCGCCCTTGACCCGCAGCGTGTAGCGGAAGCGGCAACTCTTGCGGCCGATCTCCTCGATCGCGACCTCGATCTCCATGAGCTCGCCGAAGCGCAGCGGCTTCTTGAAATCCACCTCCGTGCGCACCGCCGGAAAGGCGAAGCCCTCCTGGGTGATGACGTCCGCGTAGGGGGTGCCCAGGTACTGGTCGAAGAAGTCCTCGAAGGCTACGTGGAAATAGTTCAGAAAGCGCGGGAAGTAGACGATCCCCGCGCGATCGACCTCGGAGAAGCGAACCTTGGCCAGGGAGGTGAAGCGCATGCGGGGATCCTCTCCGGCCAGCCCGGCGCGGGTCAAGCGTCGAGGCTGACGGCGTCGCGCCGACGGGCTCTCGAAACCGACCAGGAGCCCCCGGCCTGCTCCGGCTCCTGGAGGCCCGGCCGTACCCCGGCGCGCAAGGACCTGAACGATCACCGCGGGGTGCTCGCGCGAGCCGCGGGGCACAGGGCTTGCTCAGCGCGGCGGCGCAGCTCAGCCCAAGGAAAGCCCATGCGAGACCTTCGTCGGACCACCGCACACGCCGTAGCCGTCACGTTGCTGCTCGCCATCGCCCCCGCCCCTGCGCTGGCGGGCCCCCTCGAGGGGCTCCGCGAGCGCGCGGGGACCCTGCGGCAGGGGATGGGGCAGCGGATGACCCACCTCAAGGAGCGCTACGAGGGGTCTGCCGCGGGCCGGCGACTCTCGCGCGTCTTGCCGTCGGTGAAGGCCGGCGCCGGCTACTTCATCGGGACGGGCCTGCTGACGGTGGGGAGCTTCCTCCTCTTCAAAGAGGGCATGGTCCAGCCGGGTATCGCGACCGCGGGCGCCGCGGCCTCGGGGATCATGCGGCTCGCCGCATTGCCCGTGCTCGGCTGGCCGATGGGGGACCTCCGCGGCGTAGCGGCGCACTGGGTCCTCACCGGGGCCGCGCTGGCGGGCGGCGTGTACCTCGCCACGGAGGGGGCCACCACGCCGGCGCTCTTCCTGCTCGGCTACGGGGCGTGGGGGGTCGCGGGGGCTCGCCCGTGAACGCCACGCAGCGCGCGCTGCTCTTCGGAGTAGCGCTCGCGACCCTCTTCCCGCAGTCGGTCGAGGCGCGGACGCCCTGGGCGGAGCTCAAGGCGCAGCTCGGCCGCGTGCAGCGGTGGGCCCTCCGCACCGAGCCCAAGCTTCTCCGCTGGGCCGGCGTCTGGCCCCGCGGTACGCGGGTGGGCTCGGCTCCCCTCGGCATCGGCGACCTCGCGCTCCTCGCCGCCGCGGAAGCCACGCACGAAGAGGTCGGCCACTTCGAAGCGGTCGACGCGCGCGGAGCGACGCTCGGCACCCCGCTGCGCGTGACCTCCCACGACGCCGACGAGATCGACGGGAAGGCGCAGGCTCCCGCGCTCGGCCGGGTGCTCGCGCTCGCCGCGACCCACCCCGGAGAGGTGACCCGCATTCGGTTCACCCACGTGCATCCCTGGTGGGAGCAGAGCGTGGAGGTCTTCTCGGGAGCCGACCGGCGCTGGAGCCACGACGCGCGCTCTCTCCTCGACGAGGAGGGCTTCGCCGGCGTGGAGCTCGAGATGGTCGTCCTCGGGCGCCGCCCCTTCGGTGAAGTGAAGCGCGTGGCGCGCATCCCTGCGCGCGTCCCCGCACGCGCGCCGCTCGCGCCGTAGTCGCTCCGCCCGCGCTCGCGCCGTAGTCACTCCGCGCGCGCTCGGGACGTCTGACCCCAGCGCTGCCTCCCCGCGGCGCCACGCGCACAGACGGGACCTCACGCACGCGTGACCTCGCCGGGTCGCGCCGGAACCGATCTTCCACCTGAAAGCCGGGCCTCGGGGCCTGGGGCACCGCGAGGTGCACACACCCGTCCTCGCATCGGCCGGGCTCGGTCCTGGCACGCGGGTTGATACAGCTAGCGTTGGACGCGCCCGGCCGGCGCGGCGACGTGGCGATGGCGAGGACCGGTACTAGACTCCTGCACCTCCACGCGCTCGCGCTGACCGCGACCCTCGCGCTGGCCACAAGCTGGGCCGGGAGTGCAGCCGCGGAAGGCTGGGACCGGCCCGAGGGGCCAGCGCGTACGCGCCGCTACCGGCTGAAGCCTCAGCCCAGGGCCGTGGTGCCGGCCATCGGCGCGCGCACCGACATCCACGACGTCGCCACGGCCGTGCTGGGCCCGAAGGCGGCCGCCCGCTTCGACGAGCACTTTCTGCGCTGGGACGGACCGTCGCTCCACGGGCGGGGCGAGCAGCCGTACAGCGCGAAGCAGACCCTCTTCGAGGAACGCCCCTTCGCGCCCCGGCTCACGACCGCCGACCTGGAGACGCTTCTCGGGGGCGTCGCGCTCGTGATGCGTCACCCGAAGACCGGCCAGGTGGACTACTTCCTGCGGGACCACCACATGCTGGACCTCTTCCTCTACCACTATCACACGACGGGAGAGCTGCCCGAACGCCTGCTTCACCTCGACCGCCACTCGGACTTCGCCTGGCGCCCGTGGGCGGGCGACTACCAGGCGGCCACCTGGTGGGGAGGCCTGTGGAACCTGCTGCGCCCCGATGGACGGGTCCTCCTCAAGCAAGGGTCTGTCGTGTACGGGACCGCCGTGGCGCCGGCCTCCGACTACCGCAAGCGGCCGATCGGCAGCGCGAACCGTGGTGCGGCCTACACGCTACCCCTCGGCGCGCTGCGCGGCGACGCGAACTCCCGCGCGCGCCAGGAGCGCTGGGCGTCGTGGCGTTCCGCGCTGCGAAAGATCGCCCACCACCTGCCGGATGTCGTCTCGCTGGACATGGATCTCCTCCTCCCCGAGCCGCAGCTTCGCCTGACCAAGAAGCTGCTGCGGGACCCGCGCTTACAGCGCAGCCTGACGCACGCCAAGGTGCGCGTCTTCGTCGTCTCTCCCCAGTTTCTCGAGGGCGGCGACAACGGGACGGACATCAGGCCAGAGCGGATGCGCGACTGCGTGTCCCTGCTGAACGTGCTGCGCGCCGGGCTCGGGGCAGCGCCGCGGTAGGCCGAAGAAATCGCTAGGGGGACCGGATCGCCGGCGCCGGCGCCAGGGGTGGGCGCGGCGGCGAGCGGCGGTGGGCGCATGCGAGCGGCGGTGACGTATCGGTGCGCCGGGGAGAATGGCTGTCGACGAGGGGTGGGCGCGGCGGCCGGCGGCTGTGAGCGCACACGGGCGGTGGGGGTGAATCGGTGCGCCGGCGAGCGCCTACTTGTTCTTGGTTCTTCCATTGTCTTGTGTTTGTTCGTGCAAGGACATCCCTTGACGTCAGACCGGCGTTCTGCTAGTATTGGCCTTATTCATGTTGGCACAAACGTGCAAATCCTCCTCAGGAAAAGGCCGTCCTTCGGGCACGCGTCGGCCGGCGGGTCCTGCGAAACAGCTTCCGTTGCCTATGCGGGAGGCGACGGGGTGGGGTGGGAAACGGATGGGCGCGGGGAGAAAGAAACGGCCGGGGAGCGGACTGCCGCATCGGCCGCGACCGCTCCTGGCGAGCCGGTTTCCGGTGCACGTCACGATGAAGGTGGTGGAGGGGCTACCGAACCTGCGGAGCAAGAAGCAGCTACGGGCGATCGAAGACGCGTTCGTGAAGTCGGCGGGGCGGTTCGGGATGAACCTGGCGCACTACTCGATCCAGAAGAATCACCTGCACCTCGTGACGGAGGCCAAGGACCGGGAGGTGCTGATGCGAGGCCTGCGCGCGCTGGCGATCCGGCTCGCGCACGCGGTGAATCGCGCCATAGGCCGCAAGGGGCGGGTCTTTCGGGACCGCTACCACCAGCACATCCTGAAGACGCCGAGCGAGGTGAAGGCGGCGCTCGCGTACGTTTTGCAGAATTCTCGAAAACACAGCGTCGCGCGAGGCAAGTGGGTCCCGCGACGCGACCTGGACGCGTGCAGCTCTGCGCGCTACTTCACCGGCTGGAAGGATTTCGTGCCGGTTCCGCCCGACGGAGACCCGCCGGTGCTGGAGCCGCGAACCTGGCTCCTGAAGACCGGGTGGAGGCTACGGGGACTGATTCCCACGAGCGCGGTGCCGGGCGCCTGACCCCGCACGAAGAACCCTGCCCTCCCCGGCGCGCTACTCGCTCGCTCGCATGAGGAGGCCGTCGGCGTAGTAGTTCCCCGCCTCGGTCTCGAGGTCGTAGACCGTCCCGGTGACGCTCCGCAGGGGATGCGCGGTCTCGCGGACGCGCACGAAGGCCGCTCCCTCGCGCACCCAGTGGTTCAGCGTGGCCGTCACGCGAGGGGTGAGCCGCTTGCCCGGCAGGCGCGGCAGGACGGTGGCCTTGGCGTAGAGGTGCGTCACGCGCGTCACGACGCGCTGACCGTCGCGGTTTCCGTAGACGAGCTGGCCGACGGCCAGGCGCTCGATGGGCACCGGCCCGCGGGGGGTATCGATGGGCGAGCCCGCGGCCAGGCACTTGTTGTGCACCAGGATGTCGTTGGCGATGTAGCTCCCGGCGGAGGTCTTCAGGTTGTAGACCACGTCGGTCTGCGACTCGTCGCGCACGATCGAAAGGATGCGCGTCTCGGTCAGACGCCTCGAGCGAGCGCCGAGCACGTAGATCCAGTCGCCCGCGCGCAGCTCGTCGACCGGCACCCACCCGCGGCGCCGGGTCAGGACCGGGTGGTTGCCCGTCACGAGGAGCGAACGCCGCTTGGAGAGGCGGATGCGGTGCAGGGAGTAGCTCTGCTCGCGGTGCACGAGGGTCTTCTGGATCACCGCCGTGCGCACCCCGGAGCGGGTCCCGTCGCCGGCGAAGAGCTCCTCGTGGCGGTCGAGCTCCTCGATGGGCTTCGTCTCGCCGCTGGCCAGCCGGACCCGCGTCCCCGCCGCGACGCAGCCCTTCGACTCGATCACGTAGTTCGCGCGGGAGCAGGTCTTGCCCGCGGAGGTGGTCACGCTCAGCACCACCGGGCCGTAGCTCACCGTCGCCGGGACCGCCACGCTGATGCTCGTGTCGCTCCACGCGTTGATCGGCTGGGCCGCGATGCCGCCGAAGCTGACCGACCCGGCCGTGCTTCCGAAGCCCGAGCCCGAGATGGTGACCGTCTCGTACTGGTCCGCCGTGGCGGGGGAGACCGAACCGATGGTGCAGCCGCCCACCGGAACACCGGCGTCCTTGCAGGGCACGGGGGCGTAGAGGACGTTCTTCGCGGAGAAGGCGTACTTGCCGGCCCCCGCGACGCGCTGCAGGTACACCATGCCGCCCGAGATCGTGATGGTGACGGACCCCGAGGTGGGATAGCCGGACATCAGCTTGCCGTCGCAGTCGTAGTCGCCCCCCTGCCAGAGGCCGGTGATCATCCCCGTCGGTGACTCCCAGCTTCCCGTGAGCGTGGCGGCGGTGAAGGAGAGCTGGGTGCGGGTGAGCCGCACGCTCCCGGAGCACACCGGATCGGCGGTCAGCTCGCCGTCCACTCTCGCGTTGGTGAAGGTCAGCTTCAGGCGCGCGGAGCGGCCGTCGGCCTCCGCCGTACCCGCGTACTCCACGACCTTGCCGTACGGGCCGCAGCCCCCGGGCGGGGTGCCGCTGTCGAGACGGGGCCCCTCTTGCCCACAGACCAACGTCTTCGAGCGGCACGCGCCCTCGGCGTACCCGATGTACCGCTGGGCCTCGCTGGTCCCGCAGCTCTGCCTGAGGCTCGCCACGGCGTTGTCCATGTACATCGTCGAGCAGCCCATCTCGGGGAGCTTGGCGCAGAGGTGCGCCTTGGCGTCGTCGCAGGCGTTCCCCCCCAGGATGCAGGACGAGAGGGAGAGCCCTCCCGCGGCGAGCAAGGCGAGTGCGCTGACGAGCTGGACGGAAGAGACCGCTTTTCGCATGGAGACCTCCTCTCGAGGCCGAGCGTCGAACGCGCCGGCCTCCCGTTCCCGTGGGCTTCGTGGAGCGTGATGTGACGTGACTTGACTAATACGCTCTTGCGGAGATCAAGCCAAGAAACATAGGGGGGGCTGCGACGCGCCTCGCCTACGGCTCGTCGTCGGGCTCCGGCATCGCGGGAGCCCCGCCTCCGGGGGGACCCTTGTCGGGAGTCTTCTCCGGCTCCTTGGTCTGGAAGTCCTGCGCCTTCTTCTGCAGCACGGCGTCGGCGGTCCAGGTACCGACCTTGACCACGAACGAAGAGGACGCGCTCTTCGCGTAGTGGCCCTCGCCCTCCTTGGCTCCCACCTGCAGGCGATGGGTCTTCTCGCGCCCGCCCTCTCGCACCACGAGGAGCGCCTCGCCCTTCGGGGGCGTGAGGCCGTAGGCCGGCAGGACGTGCTTGCCCACCGGCTCCTGGAGCGTGACCTGCGCGAGCGCCCCAAGGAGCGCGTCCACCTCGGAGCTCTTGACGCGCGCCCCCTCCTCGAGGCCGTCGAGGGTCCACCGGCTGGCGGCCGCGGCGCCTTCCTCGGCCTCTCCCCCGGGCGCCCCTTCGCGGCGCAGCGTCAGCGTCCCGTGCGCATTCCGCAGCGTGACGGAGACGAGCTTGTCCCGCTCCACCTTGAAGTAGTCCGCGTCCACCCAGTCGGCGGCCACCGCGCTCGCGTCCCACGCCGAGAGGTCCCGCACCGCGTAGACCGCGTCCTCCCCCGCGCGCCGCAGGTGCACGCGCCGCACCGCCGGCGAGCTCCCGAGGTAGAAGCGCACGGGGGCGCCCCCGCCGGTGAGCGCGACCTCGCGCTGGAAGGTGTCCTTCGCCACCTCGAGGGCCCGGTGGTGCGCCTCGCTCGACGCCACGGGGGCCCCGGCGAGCAGGCCCGGCAGCTTGCCCAGAAACTCGGCCACCTTCCCGGGACGCACGGGGTAGTCGCCGGCGCTCGCGAGCACCCACTCAGCCCCCTGCCGCCGGAGCTCCACGACCTTCTTGTCGGCGTCGGTGATGCGCACCGAGGCGACCTGCTTCGGGTCCAGCTTCTCGAAGAGCTTCACCGCGGGTTCGGCCGCGCCCCCGCGCCCCACGAGCCGCACGAGCGCGAGCGCCCCACCCTGGAGCACCAGCGCCGCGACGAGAAAACGATTGAGCCGCGTCATCGCGCACCTCCGTCGGCCGGGACCAGGGGCAGCGGCTTGACGCTCCGCCGCCGATGGAGCGTGAAGGCCACCAGCAGCCCGAGGAGCGCCACCACCGCCAGGTAGTTGCCGAGCTCCCAGCGCGAGCGGGCCGCGTCGTCCATCGGCGCGAGCGTGCGCGCGTAGGCCCCGCGCGAGCGGATCGTGAGCAGGTCCACGTCGGCCACCGACCAGTCCACCAGGTTCTGCGCGAGCTGCAGGTTCGAGGTGAAGCGGTCCGAGCCGGTCTGCCGCGAGATCTCGAGCACCGCGTCGTTCAGGAACTCGCCGCTCCCCACGACCGCCAGCCGCGCGCCCTCGGGGGAGCTCTTGAGCACCCGCCCCGTCGCCTCGCCGCCCGTCGCGCCCTGGTCCTTGGCTCCGCCCTTCGGCGCCGCCTCGAGCGGTGACCGTTTGTCCTTGAAGCCGCTCTCGAAGCGCCCCGTCAGGAGCGCGGCCAGCACGTGGGCCTTCGTGCCGCCCTCGCCGGGCCCGAACCCCTTCTCCGGGTGCTTCGCGAAGTCGGGCTGGATCCCGGCGTGCTTCTGCGTCCACGAGCCGCCGCTCGAGCGCAGGAGCGTCACGCTCTTCGCGCCGGCGGGGTCCTTCACCTCGAGCGGCGAGACCCACTGCAGCGTCACCGACGGGAGGCGCCCGACCGTCGGGTGGTCCTCGGCCATCCCCTTCTGCCGCACGTCCACGAAGAAGGGGTACGGCAGGAGCTGCAGCTCGCGCACCGTGTAGCCCCCCACGTCGCGGTCCACCGGCACGGGGAAGGCCTCGTTCTGCGGGTCGAGCACCAGCTCCTCGCGGAGCGTGACCCCCCAGCCGGCGAGGAGCTCCTCGAGGCCGGTCTTGACGCCCTTGACCCCGAGGCCCCCTTGCGGGCTCGCGTCCATGGCGAAGCGCCCCGCGCACACGATGAGCGCGCCCCCGCGCATGAGGTACTGGTCGAGCGCGAAGCGCGACTTCTCGTCGAGGTCCTGCGCGCCGACCACGAGCAGCGTGTCCACCTCCCCCGGCACGCGCCCGCTCTTCAGCTCCAGCTCCTTGACGGTGTAGGTCTCGCCCAGCTTGGCCTTCAGCAGCTCGAAGCGCCGCATCGGCGGGGGCCGGCGCGCCATCGGGTTTCCCGCCGGCGGCTCGGCCTCCGACGGCACCACGAGCCCCACCGTCTTCAGGAAGCCGGGGGCGAGGCGCTTGAGGGCCGCCTGCACCTCGTTTCGCAGGTCGGCCTCGGTCATCTCCATGGCCGGGTAGACCCGCTCGTGCTTGTCCCCCGCGGTGAGCAGCAGGTGCAGGTAGAAGGTCTCCTCGGCGAGGAGCGAGGCCGAGAGCGGCTTGAAGCCGTACTTGCGCTGGAGCTCCTCCCGCAGCTCCGCGCGACCGGGCCCGCTCGGGTCCACGAGCGCGAGCTTGAACCTGCCGCCGGCGCGCCGCGCAAGCTCGGCCGCCACGCGCTCGAGCCGCTTGGGGAAGTCCTTCAGGCTCTCCGGCAGGCTCTTCGGCGTCACGTAGGCCGAGAGCGTGACCGGCGCCCCGAGGCGCGAGAAGAGCGTCTCGAGCGGCTGGAAGCCGTGCACGACCTTCTTCACCGCGCGCGTCAGGTCGTACTCCAGGTTCCGCAGCCGCACCTCCATGTCGCGGTAGCCGGTGACCTTCAGCTCGATCAGGTCGTCGAAGTCGAGCTTCTCGTACTTGTCGCCGTACTTCACCAGCACGCTGAAGTAGGAGTTCACGAGCGCCGACTCGTAGCGGTCGGCGAAGGGGAGCGGCACGCTCTTGATGCCGTAGTCCTCGTTGGCCTCCCGCTCGGTCGCGCCGTCCTGCCGCGGGTCGAGGAACTCCGCGCGCACCAGGCTGCCGCCCACGGCGCCGTACTCCTTGATCAGGTCGCGGATGCGCGGCACGAGCGGCGCGAGCAAGGGGTGGGTCTTCGAGGAGAAGTAGCCGCGAATGAGGAGCGGCGCGTCCAGCTCGTGCAGGAGCTTCGCCGTGACGGGCGAGATGCTGTACTCCTTGCGCTCCGTGAGGTCGAGCCGCGCGGCCCGGACCCCCGAGGCCAGCACGTTCAGGAGCACGAGGTTCGCCGCGAGCAGCAGCACCGCGAGGCGCGTGGCCCGGCGACGGACGCGGCTCCGCTCCCCGTCGCTCCAGCGTTTGGCCTCGAGGAGCGCCACGTTGAGGAAGAGAAAGCCCCCCGTGAGGCTCGCGTAGTAGAGGAGGTCCCGCAGGTCGATCACCCCGCGCTGGATGCTCTCGAAGCGGCTCCCGGTGCCGACGGCGCGCAGGACCTCGGCCCCGCGATTCCCCGCGAAGGAGGCCACCGACTCGGTCCCGAGCAGGTAGAAGGCGCCGCACGCGAGGACCGTCCCGATGAGCGCCACGATCGGGTTGTCGGTGGTGGAGGAGATACAGAGGCCGATGGCCAGGTACGCCGCGGCGAGCAGCAGCGCCGCGAGGTAGCCGCCGATGACCGGCCCCCAGTCGAGCGGGCCGAGGAAGGCCACCGTGATGGGGAGGGTGACGGTCAGGGCGAGCGCCACCGCCACGAGGCCGAGGCCGGCGAGGAACTTCCCGAGCACGAGGCGGTGCGTCCTCACCGGCAGGGTGAGCAGGAGCTCGAGCGTCCCCATGCGCTGCTCCTCGCTCCAGAGGCGCATGGTGAGGGCCGAGACGAGGAAGATGAGCAGCACCGGGAGCCAGTGGAAGAGGGGCCGCACGTCGGCCAGGTTCCGCCGGAAGAAGGTGTCCACCCAGAAGAAGGAGAAGAGGACCACGAAGAGGAAGGTCCCGAGGAAGATGAGCGCCACGGGGGAGAGGAAGTAGCCCCGGAGCTCCTTTCGGGCGAGCGCGAGGATCTGTTTCATCGGTCCGCTCCCACGGTGGGGGTCGCCGCGTCGCGCCGGTCGGCGAGGCCCCGGAAGACGGCCTCGAGCGTCTGCGCGTCGGGGCGCAGCTCCGCGAGTCTCCAGCCGCGTTCGCGTGCCAGGTCGTAGATCGCCGGACAGAGCTCGCGTCCCTCGCCCACCACGCGGAAGGCCGTGACCCCCTCGGGCGCCTCGTCCACGGCCACCTCCGTGACCCCCGTAAGGCCGCGCAAGGCCGCCGGCGCGTCGTCGGGGGCGCCCACGAGCCGCACGACCGCGGCGCGGCTCTCCCTGAGCTCGGAGAGGCGCGCATCGGTGCGCAGCTCACCGTCCATGATGATCAGGGCGCGCTCGCAGGTCAGCTCCACCTCGGAGAGGATGTGCGTGGAGAGGAGCACAGTGCTGTGCGCTGCGAGCTGCCGGATGAGGTGCCGGATCTCGACGATCTGGTTCGGGTCGAGGCCGGTCGTGGGCTCGTCGAGGATCAGGACCTGCGGGCGGTGCAGGATGGCCTGCGCCAGGCCCACGCGCTGCCGGTAGCCTTTGGAGAGCTGCCCGATGGGGCGGGCGAGGTACTCGGCGATGCCGGTGGCGCGCACCGCCTCGGAGAGGAGGCGCGGCGCGTGCTCCTCGGGGACCTGGCGGAGCGCGGCGATCATCTGCAGGTACTCCTGCACCAGCATGTCGGGGTAGAGGGGCACGTTCTCGGGCAAGTACCCGATGGCGGCCTGGACCGCGTGCGGCTCCTCGACCACGTCCACGCCGTTGACGCGCGCCGTGCCGTCGCTCGGCTGGAGATACCCGGTGAGGAGCTTCATGAGCGTGGTCTTGCCGGCGCCGTTCGGGCCGAGCAGGCCGACGACCTCGTGCGCGCGAACGGTGAAGCTCACGCCCTTGAGGGCGCGCGTCGCGCCGTAGTTCTTGCTGAGCTGGAGCGCTTCGATCATGGGGGCTGTCTTCTCTGGGAGGCGCTAGGGGACGGTCTTGGGTTTGGCGGGCCGGCGGAGCGCGCGCTTCAGGGCTTCGCGGAGCTCCTTGGCGTGGGCCGGCTGCTCGAGCAGGGTCTTGCACCCGGAAGGCGCCTCGGGGAGCCCGAGGTGCTGCTCGAGGAAGCGGAGCGAGCGCGCCACGAACTCGAGCTTGTTCGCGCGCTGGTCGAGCGAGTGCCCCTCGTCGGCCGCGACCATGTATTCGACGGGGACGGCGCGCGTTCGGAGCGCGCGGACCAGCTGGTCCTGCTCCGAGCGCGGCACGCGGGGGTCGTTCTGCCCCTGGTAGACGAAGAGCGGGGCCTTCACGCGCGCGGTGGCCTGGATCGGCGAGACGGCGTCGAGAAAGGCGCCGTCCTGCGGCAGCTCGCCGAACTCCTCGCGAAACGCGAGCCGGATCGCGCCGGTGGTCGTGGCCAGGAAGGTGCGGAGGTTCACCACGCCCACCAGGCCCACGCCGGCCCGCCAGAGCGCCGGCTGATGCCCGAGCGCCATGTACGTCATGTAGCCGCCGTAGCTTCCGCCGGCGACCACGAGACGCTCCGCGTCGGCCCAGGGCTGCTCGCGCACCCAGGCGTTGACCGCCGCGAGGTCCTTCACCGCGTCCATGCGCTTGCGGCCGTTGTCGGCCTGCTCGTAGGCCTTGCCGAAGCCGGTGGAGCCGCGCACGTTCGGCTCCACCACGGCGAGGCCCTGCCCGACGAGGAAGGCCACCCAGGGGTTCCAGCGGATCGAGGAGGCCGAGGCGGGTCCGCCGTGCACCAGCACCACCACCGGGAGCTTGCGCCCGGCGGGGAGACGCGGTGGCAGGTAGACGTTCATCGGCACGGAGGTCTTGTCGAAGGAGGCCACGCGCTCGACGGTGGCCTTCACCTTGGGGAGCGCCTTGAGCCCCGGGCGCACGTCCCGGCGCAGGGGCCGGAGTCGACCGCTTCGCACCTCCAAGAGAAAGACGTCCCCCGGTGCCGAGGGCGTAGAGAGGTTCACCACGAGCCCCTTGCCGTCGGCGGTGAAGCGGCCGAGGTCAACCGTCCCCAGGGGGACCTTCACCGGCCGCCGCGGCGCGAGGGTCGCGGGATCGAGGAGCCGCAGGGTCTGGTGACTGCCGGCGTGCAGCACCACGGCGAGGCCGTCCCCCTTGCGCGCGACCTCCACGTCGGCGACCTCGCCCAAGGGGTCCACGAAGGAGGCCTGCTGGGCGAAGGTCGCGGCGTCCACCTTGCGCAGCCCGAGGCGGGGCGTTCCCGCGTCGGTGACGAGGTAGATGCTCTTCCCGTCGGCGGAGAAGACCCCGTGCCGCGCGTGGGCCTTCACCCCGGGGGAGGGGGCCACCTGCGTGACCTTGCCGCTGTCGACCTCGATCAGCAGCAACGCAGACTCGGAGAGGCTCTTGAGCTTCGTGACGAGGAGGCGCTTGCCGTCGGGGCTGAGGTCGGTGAGGAAGTGAAAGCCCTGCCCGCGAAAGAGGCGCCGCTCGATCCCGCCCGCGACGGGCTGAGAGACGAGGTCGAAGCGTCCCGTGCGCTGCTCGCCCGTGAAGTAGTAGACGGTCTGGCTGTCCGGGCTCACGAGCGGCAGGTGGTGGAAGCGCGCCCGGTTCGTGGCGATGGTCCCCACCTGCGAACCATCCCCGCTCGCCCGGTAGAGCCCGTAGTTCTCGTCGCGCCGGCGGTCCCGGATGAAGAGGAGGTGCTTGCCGTCGGGGGTGAAACGCGCGTCCCCCACCGCATCGGCCTCCACGGCGACGCCCTCCGGCTCCTTCGCGGGGGCCTTCACGGCGCCGAGCTGGAGCTGGAGGCTTCCGCCGTCGCGGTTCGACAGAAAGAGGAGGTGCTTGCCGTCGGGCGAGAGCTCGAGGCCGCGGTTGACGAAGGCGTCCGGATAGGGGGCGTAGGCCTCGGCCAGCTCGCGGTCCCGCTGCGCGCAGGCGGCGTTCGGCAGGTCCACGCCGACGAAGGGGGCCAGGGCGCTGGTGGCCGGCTGCGGTCGCGGAGTCGAGCCGGCGCGGGCCTTCGGGGAGGCGGGCGCCGCCGCGGCCGGCCTCGTCGGCGTTGTCGTCGGCGTCGTCGGAGCCGGGGAGCTCGCGCTCGGAGCGCACCCCGCGGCGAGAAGCGAGCCCATCACGGTCACCGCCCAGCCGTGCAGGGCGTGCCTCGCGCGGCACTTACCTTCGCGGTACCTACCCTCGGTCGCCTTCATCCTGGTCTTCACGCGGCGCCTCCCGCTCCGCGCCATCGCCGGAGCCTTGCCCGACCCCGCATTCTAATGGGGTGGACGCCGCTACTATGCGTCGCCAGGTGTCGCTGTCAACCAAGAGGGAGGAAGGGGCCCGCGTGCGATAGACCGGGAAGCGCGCTCGCCTCAGTCCTTGATACAGACCAGCGCCTCGCCTCCGGCGAACATGCGCTTCTTGCCCTTGCAGGTGTAGCCGCCCCGGCAGTCGGCGGGGGAGGCGCAGGCGGGCAAGCAGAGACCGCCGGACTTGTTCACGCACACGCTCCCCGCGGGGCAGGCCTGGTCGCCTGCAGCGCAATAGATCGAGCACATGCCGCCGGGGAAATCTCCTTCGAGCAGACAGATGGAGCCCGTATCGCACGGCTCGGCGGGGCTGCACGTGCCGCCCACCTCGCGGCCCGTCACGCCGACGGAGCTGCCGCACCCGGCCCCGACGACCCCGGCACCGAGGACGATTCCCAGAATTAAGGCTCGCGCTACGTTCATCGCATCCTCCATCGGGCCAGGTGCGCCATCTGTCGCACCTGCGGTTTCATCGCCCCACGTCAGCGTAGCGAGCTTCGAGCGCGCGCGCACTTTTTCGCGCATGCCCGTCTTGACAGATCTGCGGCCCGTCGATCATGGTGAAAGGGTGAGCTTCGAAATGCGTCGCAACTGTAGCTGTCGCTGTCCGGGAGGGGGCCTTTTGCCCTCGGCCCGGCGCCCAGCGTAACGGCGAGCAGCGCCTCCCGCGAAGCCCGGTACCGAAGAGCAATCCCTGAGGCCCCCCACGACAGCGTGAGGGGCTTTTTTTTCGCCCG
Organism: Deltaproteobacteria bacterium; assembly: GCA_020848905.1. Taxonomy (NCBI): domain Bacteria; kingdom Pseudomonadati; phylum Myxococcota; class Myxococcia; species Deltaproteobacteria bacterium. The sequence goes on along the minus strand of JADLHG010000006.1, from coordinate 13,795 downwards.
AAGGGGCGCGGCAACGGATGACGGAGAACGCGTGAACAGCTCGACCCACGACACCCGGCAGCTCGGCGCGCCCGTCGCGGATGCGCGTCCGGGGGAGGTCTGCCGGTGTAGCTGTCCGTGTCCCGGCGCGGGTCCGCCGGGGACCGGAAGCGGTCAGCGCGCGAAGGAGCAGGATCGTACCTAGCGACTGACAGCCCTCGAAGGTTCCCGAGAACGCGGCCCGCCCCTCGACGACGAGGGCGCGGGCTTTTTTTTGGCGATCGGAAGTCGGTGGGAGTGAGGCGATGAGCGCAGCCAACGTGAAACGAGCAGCTGGTCCGGTGCGCGACCTGCACCCGCCGCGGGGGGGCGAGCTCTCCCTCGAGGCGGCCGCCGCTCGGCTGCACGAATGGATCATCCGGCAGAGTCGCGGCGATTCCGGCGCCGCGGCGCTGGGAGAACGCCTTCTGCGTGGTCTGGTGGAGGTGGCCCGAAGCGCCCCGGTTCCCGGCGACGCGGCGTCTCACCTCGTCGAGCTCGAGGCGGCCCTTCGCCGCACCGAGAGGTCTCGGCGGGGTGGAGGCGTCGGTCGCCGGGGGTCGGGGCCGGGCAGCGTCTCCCTGGTCGGCGCGGGCCCCGGAGCGCCGGACCTTCTCACCCTCCGCGCCGTGGAGCGGCTGCAGCAGGCCGAGGTCGTGCTGCACGACGCGCTCGTCTCGGCCGCGGTGCTCCGGCTCTGCGCACCCGGCACGCGCCTCGTGGACGTGGGAAAGCGTCGAGGGCAGTGCCCCGTGGGGCAGGAGGCGATCGAGGCGCAGCTCGTCGCGGAGGCGCGGCGCGGTCGTCGCGTGGTCCGGCTCAAGGGGGGCGACCCCTTCGTCTTCGGACGCGGTGGCGAAGAGGCGCTGGCGCTCGCGCGACACGGCATCGCGTGCGAGGTGGTACCCGGCGTGTCGTCGGGCCTGGCGGTCCCCTCGCTGGCGGGGATCCCGCTCACGCACCGGGGACTCTCCAGCTCGGCGGTCTTCGTCACGGCGCACGAGCTCGAGAGCGCGCGACCTCGGGCGCGGCTCGCCGGGCTCGCGGCGCACGCCGAGACCCTGGTCGTCTTCATGGCCGGCGCGGAGCTCGAGGGCCTGAGGCGAGCGCTGCTCGCGGCGGGGCTCGCGGCGGACACGCCGGCGGCTGTGCTGGAGAGCGGGTCGCTCCCGTCGGCGCGGGCACACCTCGGCACCGTGGACGAGCTCGTGCGGCTGGGAGACGGACGGCGCGGCGGACCGACGCTCGTCGTCGTGGGCCCCACGGTGGCGCTCGCGAGCCAGCTCGGAGAAACAACGCAGCGACGCGCCGAGGACCAGGTCCCGCGCGAGGAGAGGAGGGCGTGATGGACCGAGACGAGGGACAGGCGATTCCCGATCCCGTCGCAGCCGCGGGGCGCGGCGTCGACGCGGCCACCGCAGAGCTCGACGCCTTCGAGGCGGAGCTCGAGCTATTTCGGCGCGGGGAGCTCCCCGAAGAGCGTTTTCGCGCCCTGCGGCTCATCTACGGCGTATACGGGCAAAGGCAGCCGGGCCGACACATGGTGCGGCTGAAGCTGCCAGCGGGGCGAGTCACCGGCGCCCAGCTCCGCGCGGTGGCCGACGCCGCCGAAGCGCACGGCAACGGCACCGCGCACCTGACGACCCGCCAGGACGTCCAGCTCTACGACGTGCCGCTCGACAGGGCGCCCGCCTTGCTGCGCGAGCTCGCCGCCGCGGGGATCACCACCCGCGAGGCCTGCTTCAACTCGGTCCGCAACGTCACGGCCTGCCCGCTCTCGGGGCTGCTCGCCGACGAGCCCTTCCCGGTGGAGCCCTACGCGGTCGCCACGGCCGAGTTCCTCTTGCGTCGCCCGGCGAACCAGCAGCTCGCGCGCAAGTTCAAGCTCGCCTTCTCGGGCTGCCCGGAGGACTGCGCCGCGACGCCGATCCACGACCTGGGCCTGCTCGGCCGGATCGTCGAGCGCGATGGAGGGGTCCGCCCCGGCTTTCAGGTGCTGGTGGGCGGTGGCCTCGGCCCGGCCCCCTATCTGGCCCAGGTACTGACGGACTTCGTCCCCGTGGAGGAGCTCCTCCCGACGGTGGCGGCGGTCCTCCGCGTCTACGCCGCGCACGGCAACCGCCGGAACCGCAACCGCTCCCGCCTGAAGTTCGTGGTGGCCAAGCTCGGCATCGAGGCCTTCCGCGAAGCGGTCGCCCACGCCCGCGCGACCCTCACGCGCGCCGAGCTGGCGGACGCCGAGCTCCTCGACCACGTGCCTCGCGAGAGCGCTCCTCTCGTGCGGCGACACCTGGACGGGCTCGTCACCCTGCCGCCCCCTCGCGCGGACTGGGCGCCGGAGCCCGCCGAGACGGAGGGTCAGGACCCTCCCTTCCCCTCGTGGCAGCGGCTGGCCGTGCGCGCCCATCGCGACCCGGAACGCGCCCTCGTCACCGTGCAGGTCCCCCTGGGCGACCTGTCCGCCACCACGCTGCGGGCGATCGCCGAGCTCGTGACGCGCTTCAGCGCCGACGAGGCGCGCCTCTCCATCGACCAGAACCTCGTCCTCCCGCACGTCGCGCGCGTGGAGCTCGTCCCGCTCTATCAGGCCCTCACTCGCCTCGGACTCGGCGAGCCGGCCGCGGGGACGGCGCTGGACGTGACCGCCTGCCCGGGGGCCGACACCTGCAACCTGGGCCTGACTTCGTCGAAGGGCCTGGCGCGCGCGCTTCGCGAGGAGCTCGAGGCCTTCGCCCGGGAGGGCGGCCTCGCGTCGCTTCGCGGCGTGTCGATCAAGGTGAGCGGCTGCCCGAACGCCTGCTCGCAGCACCACGTGGCCAGCATCGGGCTCCACGGCGCCGTCGGACGGCTCGGCGAGCGTCAGCTCCCGGTCTACCAGCTCCTCCTCGGCGGCCGCGCGGACGGTGCTCGCGCCCGCCTCGCGCGTCGCTCGCTACGCATCCCGGCGAAGCGCGTTCCGCCGGCCGTGGGGGCCCTGCTGCGCTTCTTCCTCCAGCAGCGGCGCCCCGACGAGACCTTCGCGGAGTTCGCCGAGCGCCTGCCGGAGCGGACCCTCGACGACCTGCTCCGTCCGTTTGCCGACCTCCGCGCGGCGGGGGAGCGGGCCGAGTTCGACTGGGGACAGGCGACCCCATTCGGCACGCAGGACCTCGGCGCCGGCGAGTGTGCCAGCGGGGGCTTCGACGCGAGCGCGAACCTCCTCGACGCCGTGCGCGCCGAGCTCGCGCAGGCCGAGCGCCTCCTCGCGAGGGACCAGCTCGCCGACAGCCTGGTCACGCTGGGGCGAACCCACTACAGCCTCGCGCGCACGCTCCTCGAGGCGGTGGGGCGCCGCCCCGAGTCCGACTACGAGACGGAGTGCGAGCTCCGCGCGCACCTCATCGACCGCGGCCTGCTCTCCGAGGCCTGGAACGCGCTGCAGAGCGCAACGGCGGACCTCCTTCGCCACCGGCACCCGGATCGCGAGGCGGTGCAGGCCCTGTCCCGCGAGACGCACGCGGTGCTCGCGGAGGCCATCGCCGCGCTCCCCCGGCTCGTCGGGCAGCGGGCCCTGGCCGGCGCGGGACCGCCCTAGGAGGTGGTCCGGAGGAGCTACGACGAAGCGCTAGCGACCATGAAGGTGAACCCGTTGAACGAACCGCGAGACCACGCAGAGAGGACACGAGAACAGATGACCCTGGATGTTGCCGACGACCTGGCCGAGCTGGCGCTCGAGATCGACCAACTCCGCGCCGAGGAGGTGCTGAAGTGGGCGCTCGAGCGCTTTCACCCGCGCATCGGCTTCGCCTCGAGCTTCGGCGCCGAGGACGTGGTGGTGATCCACCTGCTGGCCCAGCTCCGGCAGGACGTACGTATCTTCACCCTCGACACCGGGCGCCTCCACGAGGAGACCTACGACGTGATGGAGCGGATCCGCGCGCGCTACGGCGTGACGATCGATATCTACTTTCCCGACCAGGCGGAGGTGGAGACGCTCGAGCGGACCAAGGGGCTCTACTCCTTCCGCCAGAGCCTCGAGGCGCGCAAGGAGTGCTGCCGCATCCGCAAGGTGGAGCCGCTGCGGCGCGCGCTGGGCCCGCTCGACGCCTGGATCACCGGCCTCCGGCGCGAGCAGGCCGTCACCCGCGGCAGGCTCGCCAAGCTCGAGCAGGACCTGACGCTCCCGACGGGGATCTGGAAGGTCAACCCGATCGCCGACTGGACCCAGGATCAGGTCTGGGACTTCATCAAGGCCCACCACGTACCGTACAACGCGCTCCACGACCGGAATTTTCCGTCCATCGGCTGTGCCCCGTGCACGCGCTCCGTCGCGCCGGGCGAGGACGTTCGCGCCGGGCGCTGGTGGTGGGAGACCCCCGAGCAGAAGGAATGCGGCCTCCACGGCGCCGACCGCAACAAGCGCGTCACCGGGAAGCTGAAATCGATCTGATCCCTGGTCCTGCGACCGTGGCGGCCGCACCGCTGGCACGTGGCGCATGGCGCCACCACCCTCGACGATTTTCGAAGACCCCACGCCCCCCTGAGCAGTGCCCTGGCCCTGCGATCCGGCGGGGATACGCACCGGCACGCCGGGGCCCGCCACTTGCTCAGGGGTGCGTCCCAGAGACGTCCCACTCCCCAGCCGTGGAGCCCTGTATGGTCCGTGCATCGACGCGCCGCCGGTTGCGTCCCCTGTTCGTTGCGCTCGCGCTCGCTCCCTTCGCCGGGTGTGCGGGCCCGGACGCCCCTCCCTGGTCGACCGTGTTTCAGGACGGCAAGGCCGACGCTCCGCCCCCCTGTTCGGCGGGCGAGCAGCTCTACGGCGTCACGACGAACACCATCGGCTTCCGCGCCGAGCCGAGCACCGAAGCGGCGCGAAAGACCTACCTCACGCGCGGCTCGGAGCTGCTCATCGACGGCTACCGCCCGACCGGCGGGACCTACAACTCCAACGCCGGGCCGTCGACCGAATGGCTCCACGTCTGGTTCCGGGGAGAGCCGGGCTGGGCCGCCGCGGCGTGGATCGAGTACCGCGGCTGCCGCGTGGCGGAGAAGCCGCCGACCCCGGGTGAGCCGCTCGCCTGCGACGCCGGCCTCGCGCAGCTCGCCTACGTGCGGAACGTCGACGACGCGACCCTCCGCGTGCGCTCCGAGCCGAAGGTGGACGGGGAGCTGCGGATGGAGTTTCGCACGGGAGCCGCGGTGCGGCTGACGGGCAAGGCCGTCGAAGGGGGCAGCTACGTCGGACCGAACGGGGCGACGCGCTCCGACTGGCTCCCGGTCGAGAACCCCGACGGGACCAGGGGCTTCGCCGCCGCGGCCTTCCTGGCCGTCGACACCGCGTGCCGGCCGAGGGGGCGCGAGCAGGCCAAGCTGCAGAAGGCCTCGCACGTCTGGGCCGAGTATGTGTGGGCCGTGGCGCGCGACAAGGTGTACCCGCTGAAGGAATCCACCGTGGCCATCGCCGCGCGCGAGCTGGACGGCAAGGTCCTCGCCCCCGGACAGACCTTCTCGTTCAACGAGGCGAGCGGCCTGAACCGCCCCCGCTACGGCCGGGCCTGCACGAGCCACGAGTCCTGTCCCCCGAGCCAGGTCTGCGCGAGCGGCTCCTGCGCCCTGTTCAACGACGGGTGGTCCACGACCAGCCGCTGGGTCTACGCCGGTGGCGTCTGCGGCATGGCCACCACCGTCTACCGCGCGTCGCTCCTCTCGGGGCTGCCGATCCTCGAGCAGTGGACCCACGGCATCTTCTACTGGAGCAACCTCTTCCCCGGCGTGGACGCCGAGGTGTGGTCCCCGACCCAGGACTTCCAGTTCCGCAACGACACGCCCGACACGACCTTCGTCGTGCAGTCCTTCAGTCAGATCGTGGACGGCGCTACCCCGGAGATGCGCACCGTCGTGCGCCTGGTCGGCACGACGGCTCCCGACCGCGAGGTGAAGGTCGGTCCCCTCTCGTTCAACGCGCAGGGGCGAAACGGCAACGGCGGCATGGGGCGCTACGAAGTGCGCCGCACCGTGACCCGGAAGGAGGCGGCCAAGCCCGTCGCGGTGAAGGGCAACCTGAGCCTCACGGTCGAGAACACCGTCGAGAGCTGGCTCTTCTACAGCAAGTACGGCGACCAGCAGGGCTGGCGCCCGCCGCTCGACTGGTCGCTGACGCCGCCGCTGCTGCCCCCCCCGGCGCCACGCAAGTCCAACGTCCCGGAGTGACCCGCAGCGACTCTGCCCTTTGATCGCACCTCGCGCGCCGCTTCGGGGTAACGTCACGCCACCGTGAAGCCTCCCGACGACGCCCCCACCCGGCATCCCCCAGGGCTCTACGTCCTCTTCTTCGCCGAGATGTGGGAGCGCTTCAGCTTCTACGGCATGCGCGCCCTCCTCACGCTCTACCTCACCAAGCAGATGGGCTACAGCGACGAGGCGGCGTACGCGGTCTTCGGCGCCTACGGCGCGCTCGTCTACGCCTTCCCGGTCGTGGGCGGCCTGCTCGCGGACCGGCTGCTCGGCTACCGGCTGGCCATCGTGCTCGGCGGCCTGCTCATGGCCGTCGGCCACTTCGTCCTCACCTTTCCCTCGGAGCTGACCTTCTTCGCCGCGCTGGCGCTGATCTGCCTCGGCAACGGCTTCTTCAAGCCGAGCATCTCCAGCCTGGTGGGCGCGCTCTACGAGCCGGGGGACGAGCGGCGCGACGGAGGCTTCACCATCTTCTACATGGGGATAAACCTCGGCGCGTTCCTGGCGCCGATCCTGTGCGGCACCCTGGGCGAGACCTTCGGGTGGCACTACGGCTTCGGCCTGGCGGGGGTAGGCATGCTCTGCGGCCTGGCCTGGTTTCTCCTCGGGCGCCGCAAGCTCGAGGGGCACGGGCTCCCCCCGGACACCGAGCGCCTGACCCGCAGCGTGGCGCTCGGCGTGGGCCGTCTGCACCTCGTGCTCCTCGGCGTGCTGGCGACAGTCCCCGTGGTCGCCCTCGGGCTGAAGCACAACCACTACGTGGGGTGGGTCCTCTACGGCGTCGGCGCGGTCGTGCTGACCGCCCTCCTCCGCATGGCCTTCTCGAGCGACCGCGTGCAGCGCGACCAGCTCCTGCTGGTGATCGTGCTCATCGCCTTCGACGTGGCCTTCTGGTCCTTCTTCGAGCAGGCCGGCAGCTCGCTGACCCTCTTCACCGAGCGCAACGTGGACCGCGTGGTCCTCGGCTACGAGCTCAAGACCTCGCAGTTCAACGCGGTGAACTCCCTCTTCATCGTGGCTCTCGCCCCGCTCTTCGCCGGCCTCTGGCGGAGGCTTCAGCACGTGGGGCGAAACCCCTCCATCCCGATGAAGTTCTCCCTCGGGATCGTCCAGGTGGGCCTCGGCTTCGCATGCCTCGTCGTCGGCGCGCGGCTGGCCGGCCCCGACGGGCGGTCGGCGGTGGTCTGGCTCATCCTGACCTATCTCGTGCACACCACCGGCGAGCTCTGCATCTCTCCCGTCGGCCTCTCGGCCATGACCAAGCTGGCCCCCGAGCGCGCCGTGGGGACCGTGATGGGGGCCTGGTTCCTCTCCTTCTCCTTCGCCGAGCACCTCGGGGCCGGGATCGCGCGCCTCACCGCCGGCGCGGGGGGCGCGGGAACGGGCGCCGCCCTCTCCCCCGCGCAGAGCCTCGGCGTGTACGCGCACGTCTTCACACAGATCACGTGGGCCGGGGTCGGCATCGGGCTCTTGCTCGCAGTGCTCACGCCGCTGCTCAAGCGCCTGACCCACGGCGTGGAGTAGGCCTACTCCGCGTCGGGCTGGGCCTCGGGCGCGGCCTGCTGGAAGGCGGGCAGCGCGCGGCACAGCTCGTCGATGCGCCCGATCGTGGGGTACGGCTCGAGCGGGCAGCCGAAGCGGCGCGCGTTGTAGACCTGCGGTACGAGGCACACGTCGGCCAGGGTGGGCGCGTCCCCGTGGCAGAAACGCCCCGTGGCAGAACTACGCGCGAGCTCCGCCTCGAGGGCCTCGAAACCCACGGCCACCCAGTGGTGATACCAGGCGTCGCGCTGCTCCTGGCTCGCGCCGAGCTCGTCCTTCAGGTACTTGAGGACCCGCAGGTTGTTCAGCGGGTGGATGTCGCACGCCACGGTCAGGGCCAGACCCCGCACCCGCGCTCGACCGGCCGCGTCCGCCGGCAGAAGCGGCGGCTCGGGATGGGTCTCGTCCAGGTATTCGAGGATGGCCAGGGATTCGGTGAAGAGGTGGGGCCCGTCCGAGAGGGCCGGAATCAGCCCGAGCGGGTTCACGGCCCGGTAGGCCACCTTGTGTTGCTCGCCGCCGTTGCGCAGAAGATGCACGGGTTCGAGCTGGACCTCGAGGCCCTTGAGCGCCAGGCCCAGGCGTACGCGATAGGCCGCCGAGCTACGAAAGTAGGTGTAGAGCTTCACGGGAATCCTTTCTGCGGAAAGACGCGCTCTAGCCTTCCTGCCCACCCAAGGTCAAGGGGCCGCTGGCCACGGGCACGTTCCCGGGTATTCTTCGGCATCATGGAGCGCCTATTCGGAGGGCACAGCGAGGGCGCGTTTCTGCGCTCCGTCCTCGAGGCCGCCCCCGACTTCATCCTCGTGGTCAGCCGCGCCCACGAGATCCTGTGGGTCAATCGCCTCTATCCAGGCCTCGAACACTCCCAGGTCATCGGGAGCAGCATCTACAACTTCGTCGAGCCCGGCTTCGCCGACACGGTGCGCGCCGTGCTCGAGCGCATCGCCGCCACCGGCCGGCCCGGCAGCTGGGAGACGGAGGGCATCGGCCCGCACGGCACGATGCACTACTACCTTTGCCGGGCCGCGCCCATCCGGAGCGACCGCGAGCTGGTCGGGTTCACCATCATCGCCACCGACGTGACCGACCGGAAGCTGGCCGAGCTGGCGGTGCGCGAGAGCGAATCCATCCAGCGCATGGTGCTCGAGGCCTCGGAGATGGGGGTCTGGAGCTGGGAGATCGAGCCGGACGTGGTCCATTGGGACGACCGGCTCTACGACCTCCACGGGATTTCCCGCGGACGTCCCATCACCGCCGCCGATTTCTTCCGCGCCGTGCACCCCGACGACCGACAGAAGGCCCAGCTCCTCGTCGAGCAAGCGCTCGCCACCGGTTCCTACGACGACCTCCGCTGCCGCGTGGTGCGCCCCGACGGCTCGGTACGCTGGATCCACTGCCAGGCCGTCCTGCGCCGCGACGCCGAGGGGCGCCCGGTCCGGCTGGTCGGAGGCGCGACGGACATCACCGCCCAGGTGCGCCTCGGCCAGCAGCTCGACGAGGCGCGGCGACTCGAGGCCATCGGCCGGCTGGCAGGTGGTGTGGCCCACGACTTCAACAACCTCCTGACGGTCGTGATCGGCGGCATCGAGCTGGCCCGCGGCGGCCCGCAGGCCCCCCTGCCCCAGGCGCCGGCCCTCGACGACGCGCTCGACGCGGCGAAGCGGGCCGCGAGCCTGACGCGACAGCTCCTGGCTTTCGCCCGAAGGCAACCGATCTCCCCCCGCGACACGGACCTCAACCGCACGATTCGCGAGTTCGAGCCCCTCGTGCGGCGTTTGCTCGGCGAAGGCGTCGAGCTGGAGCTCGAGCTGTCCCCCGAGCTCTGGCCCGTCCGCATCGATCCCGCGGGGCTGGAGCAGGTGCTCCTCAACCTGGTGATGAACGGTCGCGACGCGATGCCCCTCGGCGGGCGCCTGCGCATCGGCACGCGCAACGTGCCGTCCACCGCCGATGGAGCAGCTGGAGCGGCCGAGGTGCCGCCCGTCGCCCCCGATGTGCCGCACGTGCGTCTCACGGTCAGCGACTCGGGCGAGGGGATGACGGACGAAGTCCGGGCGCGCATCTTCGAGCCCTTCTTCACCACCAAGCCCGTGGGGGCCGGCACCGGCCTCGGACTCGCGACCGTTTACGGCATCGTGACCCAGCACGGCGGGACCATCAGCGCTACCAGCACCCCGGGAGGAGGCACCACCTTCCACGCCTGTCTTCCGCGCGCCGAGCGAGCGCCCGAGCTGCGTGACGACGCGCCCGCCCCTCCCCAGCCGTCGGCCCGCGGCGACGAGACCGTCCTCGTCGTCGAAGACGACCCGGTCGTGCGGAGCGTCGCCACGCGCACCCTGGTCCGACTGGGCTACCAGGTCCTGCAGGCCGGGAGCGGGGCCGAGGCGCTGGTCGTGGCAGCGAACCACCCCGGGCACATCCACCTGCTCCTGACCGACGTGGTCATGCCCGGCCTCGGAGGACGCGAGCTCGCGTCGCAGCTCTCCGTGCGCTGCCCCGAGCTGCGGGTGCTCTTCGCCTCGGGCTACCCGGACGCGATCCTGACGCATCACGGGGTCCTCGCCGAAGGGGTCGACTTGCTCCCCAAGCCTTTCGGGCCGGCCGAGCTCGCCTCGGCCGTGCGGGGCGCCCTGGACCGTTAGGCGGCCTCGGCGCCGGCGTAGCGCTCCACGATCTGATCGATCGCCCCGAAGATCGATCGCCCCGCCCCGTCGAGCATCTCGATCCGCACGCGATCTCCGAAGCGCAGAAAGGGGGTCCGGGGGCTGCCGTGCGCAAGCGTCTCTCGCATGCGCCGCTCGGCCACGCACGACGACCCGCGGCTCGGGTCCCGATTGGCCACCGTCCCCGACCCCACGATGGTCCCCGCCGCGAGGCGCCGCGTGCGCGCGGCGTGGCTCACCAGCCTCGGGAAATCGAAGGTCATGTCCTCCCCCGCCTCGGGAGCGCCGAAGAGCTCGCCGTTCAGGAAGGTGCGGAGCGGCAGATGCACCTTCGCCCCGTCCCACGCCGCGCCGAGCTCGTCCGGAGTGACCGCCACGGGCGAGAAAGCGCTCGTGGGCTTGCTCTGGAGGAAGCCGAAGCCCTTGGCCAGCTCGGCCGGGATGAGCTGACGCAGGCTCACGTCGTTGACGAGCACGACCAGGCGCAGGTGCGACGCCGCCGCGGCGGCCGAGACGCCCATCGGGACGTCGTCGGTGATCACCGCCACCTCGGACTCGAAGTCGATCCCCCAGGCCTCGTCAGCGAGCGAGATGGGGTCCCGCGCGCCGAGAAAGCCGTCGGAGCAGCCCTGGTACATCAGCGGGTCGGTCCAGAGATCGGGCGGCAGCTCGGCCCCGCGCGCCTTGCGCACCAGCTCGACGTGCGTGACGTACGCGCTGCCGTCCACCCACTGGTAGGCTCGCGGCACCGGGGCCGCGAGCGCGTCGAGCTCCAGCGCGAAGACCCCCGGCAGCTCCGGCAGGCGCACCGCCACCGCCTCGAGCCGCGGGGCCGTGCGCTCCCAGTCGTCGAGAGCCGCCTGCAAGGTGGGCGCGATCTCCGGCACGGCCACCGCGCGCTGGAGCGAGCGATCCACGACCACCAGGGTCCCGTCCCGGCCGCCCTGCTTCAACGTTCCGAGCTTCATGCGTCGCGCTCCCGTACCTCGCCCGCCTCCCAGTACGACGGCGCGGGCGCGCCGTTTCCCCCACACCCGGGTATTCTTCACGGACCATGCCACGTCTAATCGCCCAGCGCGTGCGGGCCACCCTCGACGGCCTCTGGACGCACCTCACCTGGAGCCCCGACTCCGACCAGACCGTGCCGCTGGCGCTCGAGACGTGGGCCGCCGAGCGACCCGCGGACCCCTTCCTCTGGTTCGAGGGCCGAACGCTGAGCGTGGGCGAGGTGAACCGCCGCGTGAATCAGCACGCCCACGCCTACCGCTCGCTCGGTCTCGCCGCAGGAGACGTCGTGGCGCTGCTGCTCGAAAACCGACCCGAGTACATCTACCACTTCTACGGCCTGGCCAAGCTCGGGGTGGTGGCCGCGCTGCTCAATCCCCGCGCGGGAGGCCCTCATCTTTTGCACACCTTGACGGCGAGCGGCGCGCGCCTCCTCGTGGCCGGCGATTCGGAGCTTCAGGCACTCGGCCAGACCTCGACCTCGTGGTCGGCGGTCCCGCTCCCCCTCGGTATCGCCCTCGACGCGGAGCGGCCCGGCACCCACGCCTATCGCGACTGGGCCTCGTTGGTCGAAACCCAACCGGACCACGACCCCCACGAGACGCGCGGCCGACGCCTCGGACATGTGATGGCCTACATCTTCACGAGCGGCACCACCGGCCTGCCCAAGGCGGCCGTCGTGAAGCACCATCGCTTCTACCGCGCCGGCAAGCTCCTCGGCGGCCTCGTCCCCGTCACCTCGGCCGACTGCATCTACGATTGCCTGCCCCTCTATCACGCGAGCGGCAACGCGGTGGGGCTCTCGCTGGCCGTCACGCAGCGGGCCCGCCTCGCGCTGGCGCGCCGCTTCTCGACCCGTCAGTTCTGGGCCGACTGCGCCGCCTCGCAGGCCACGCTCTTCGTCTACATCGGCGAGATCTGCCGCTACCTCTACCAGAGCCCGCCGAGTCCGCACGACCGCGCGCACGCGGTCCGGCGCATGGTCGGCAACGGGCTGCGCGCCGACATCTGGGACCCCTTCTGCTCCCGCTTCGGCATCGAGAAGGTCGTGGAGTTCTACGGCGCCACCGAGGGAAACGCCGAGACGGCCAACGTCCTGGGCACCTCGGGCTCCTGCGGCGTGCTCCTCCCCGGACGCATGGCCCTCGCACGCTACGACGTGGAGCGGGCTGAGCTCCTGCGGAACCGACGCGGCTTCTGCGAGCCCTGCCCCGCCGGGGAGCCGGGCCTGCTCCTCGGCGCCATCGGCCCGCGAAACGAGTTTGCCGGCTACGCCGACCGCGGCGCCACCGAGCGCAAAGTGCTGCGCGACGTCTTCCGCGCGGGCGACGCCTGGTACGACACCGGGGACCTGCTCCGCCGCGACCGGCTCTATCGCCTCTACTTCGTGGATCGCCTCGGCGACACCTTCCGCTGGAAGGGGGAGAACGTCTCCACGCAGGAGGTCGCCGAGGCCTTGCGCGGCGTGGCCGGCGTGATGGACGCCACGGTGTACGGCGTCGTCGTGCCGGGGACCGAGGGACGGGCCGGCATGGCGGCGGTCGTCCTCGACGGCCCGTTCGACCCCGGCGGCCTCTTCGCCGCGCTCTCGGAGCGGCTCCCCGCCTACGCCCAGCCGCGCTTCTTGCGGCTCGTCAAGGAGCTGGACCTCACGGAGACCTTCAAGCACCGCAAGCAGCGCCTGCAGCAGGAGGGCTTCGACCCGGCCCGCGTCGAAGATCCGCTCTACGCGTGGGACAAGGAGCACCGCACCTACGCGCCGCTCACGACGGAGGTGCTACAGGCCCTCGCCGCCGGACGGTGGCCGATGTGAGCGTGGTGTTGTTGTGTTCGTGCAAGGGCATCGCTTGACGTTAGACCGGCGCGCTGCTAGTATTAGCCCTATTCATAATGGCACGCAAATGCAAATCCTCCTCGGGAGATGAGCGGTTCTCGGGCACGCGTCGGCCGGCGGGTTCTGTGAAGCAGCTGCCGTTGCCTATGCGGGAGGCGACGGGGTGGGGTGGGAAGCGGACGGGCGCGGGGCGCAAGAAACGGCCCGGGAGCGGACTGCCGCATCGCCCGCGACCGCTCCTGGCCAGCCGGTTTCCGGTGCACGTCACGATGAAGGTGGTGGAGGGGCTACCGAACCTGCGGAGCAAGAAGCAGCTGCGCGCGATCGAACACGCGTTCGTGAAATCGGCGGGGCGGTTCGGCATGAACCTCGCGCACTACTCGATCCAGAGGAATCACCTGCACCTCGTGACGGAGGCCAAGGACCGGGAGGTGCTGATGCGAGGCCTGCGCGCGCTGGCGATCCGGCTCGCGCACGCGGTGAATCGCGCCATAGGCCGCAAGGGGCGGGTGTT